>CAYGPA010000410.1:371-5279 GCA_964351535.1 uncultured Planctomycetaceae bacterium | reverse complement strand
GGACCTCCTCGACCGGCAGCGGCGCGAAGGCGTAGCGCACGACGAACTGCGACGCGAGCACGCCGAAGGGGATCATCAGCGGGATGAAGGGCCCGAAGTTCAGGGCGATGTACTGCAGGTTGCGGCCGAGGATCTTGCCGATCGACCGGGTCACGACCATCAGGTCGTCCTGATAGATCCGGATCTCGATCAGGTGTCCCTTGATCTTGTCCTTCACCATCTTGATCCCGTCCTGCCACGAGATGTGCTTGAACACGAACAGGCCGAAGACGCCGAAGGCGCCGCTGAGCAGGATCAGCGGGCCGTAGGGTCCGAGCAGCTCGAACGGCTTCAGCAAGACGTCGAAGAGCGACGTCATCGCGCTGTTGAACGCGTTCATGGCAAAGGCGGGGGCGAGGGGGAGGGGGGCTGAAGAGAGCGCGCGCTAGCTGATGTAGCCGAGGCCGCGCAGCTTCTCGGTGATGTCTTCGTCGGAGCCGGCGTCCTCGAACTGCGCGAGCTCCTTCTCGAGGACGTGCACGATGAACTCCTCGTGGGAGGCGTATCCGGCCACCTCCGAGATCTGCTTGATCCGGTCGAGGAGGTCGTTGTCCAACTTGATCTTGTTGCCGCTACCGAACATGGCTCTTTCTCCAGGGTTCCTAATCCAGACAGGGTTCTGTCTATTCCAAGACGCGGTGCCCATCCATGCCGGGCCCCGCTTCGACGCCGTAGCGCGCGAGAATCTCGACCGTCAGGTCGCGCAGGCGGTGAACGCCCGACCGCACCGGCGTGTTCGAGAGGAGCACGCCGGCGACGACGTCGGGCGACATCAGGTGGTTGCCGTTGAACGTCCCCCCCAGGTTGTCCTCGAGGACGTCGTGGGTGACGCGCCCGAGCGTGGAGGGGTCCGAGTTGCCGTACCCGGAATTGTAGCCCACGACCAGGTCGGGGGCCTCTTCGACGCGCTCGCCGGAGTAGACCTCGGAGGCCTTGTCGCAGCGCAGCACGACCTGCGCGCCGGTCTTCGGGTCGCGGATCGCCTCGAGCCTGGTCTTGAGCTCCGCGATCAGCGCCTCGGCCTCGGCGCCGGGCTTCACGATGCCGGACTCGTCCTCGGGCGTCTTCGGGTCGTCCGCCTCGCGGCCGGCCAGGTTCAGGTAGAGACCGTTGAAGCCGATGCCGTAGGCCCGGGTCTTCGACCAGTCCGCGGCTACGTAGAGCTGCACGTCGCGGCGCTCGGGGTCGTCCGCCGGCAGCTCCTTCTCGAAGCCGTCCTTCAGCACCAGGTAGCCGTTGTCGTACAGCCACGTGTTCAGGCTGAACTTGCGGTGGTACGGCGCGAAGCCGTGGTCGGACATCACGATCAGCGTGGCGCCGTCGTCGCCCAGGCGTTCCCGCAGGCGTCCGAGCACCGGGTCCATCTTCAGGTACAGGTCGTGGACGACGTCCTTCCAGGTGCTGCCTTCGCGCTTCGACCACTTGGCGGTGCTGACGTCGTCCATGCCGTGGTCGTGCGCGGGATGCTCCTCGTCGGCGTGGCGCCACAGCATGTGGCAGCACAGGTCGACCGTGGAGTAGTAGAAGAAGAGCAGGCCGCCCTCGTCGTCCTCGAGGTAGTGGTCCAGCGCGTACTCCATCATGCGCCGGCGCTCCTCGTAGACGAGCTTGGTCTGGTCCAGGAACTCGCCGTCGGTCAGCACCTTGGCCTTCAGGCCGTTGACCTCCTCGGCCATGCCCTGGGTGTAGTACGGACCGATTCCGGTGCGGCGGTCGGCCAGGTCCGCGCTGGCGTCGGACGGCTCGGACACCGGGCTCATCGGGGCGACGGGATCGATGTTCACCGGAGAGGCGTACAGCTCGAACTCCGGGTCGATGCTGCGCAGGTAGAAGCGGGTGATGCCGGTGACCGCGCTCAACCCCATCGGCAAGGGCTCGAAGGAGACGGTGGTGAAGTCGCTCCAGGCGCCGGGCTGCAGCACGATGACGCCGCCGCCGCCGTCGATGGCCGCCGAGGGCGGGCTCGTCGAGCGGTCGATCGTGATCGTCATCGGCGTGGTCACCGGGACGATGCCTTCCTTGAAGCTGTTCGCCGGCCCGGTCAGGTACGTGTCGATGAGGCCGTTGAACTCCTGAACGGCGATGATGCGCCCGTTGCTGACGCTCAGGTCGGCCGGCGGGTTGGTCGTGTAGAACGAGAACTCGCCGTAGGCCGAGTCGACGGCCGGCGTGAGCATCCCGCTGAACGAGAGCCCCTTCGACGGGATCACCGGGAAGTTGGCGGGCATGCGCCAGATGTCGGCGGGGATGCCCCGGTCCGCGAGGATCGTCCAGAACGCGTCGCCGGAGCGGTTGTCCTCGGGCGCGTCCTGCCACGGCATCGGCACGGCCAGCTGCCAGTCCGACCACAGGCCGACGTGGAACGGGTCGTCGCCCTCGGTCGTGGCCGACGTGATCGGCGTGCGGTGCACCCGGCTGCGGTGGATGAAGTCGTAGATCCCGTGCCCGCCGGGGTCGCGGCCCGTGATGAAGTTCGACCAGGCGACGGGGCTCTGCGGCGGCGTGGAGGTCCCGAGCGAGTGGATGCCGTTCCGGTCCGCCAGCCACTGGAAGTTGCGCATCCGGTCGGGGAAGCGGTCGATCGTCTCCTGCAGGATCTCGGGATCCATGCCGTCGATGCCGAGCACGACGATGCGCGGGTACTTCGCGGGCGGAAGCGCGGGCGTGCCCGATCCGTTGAGCGCGGAGATACGCGCGGCGGCGGCCCCGGCATAGGGGTCGGTCGCTCGGCGCGGCACGGCAGTGATCGTCAAGATCGCGAGCAGCGCCAGCGCCGGATAGACGGTCCAGCGGGGGAGTCTCATGTAGCGATCTTCTCCGGAGCGGTCTCGGCGGGAGCGGGAGACGGGTCGGGGCGGGGCTGGAACAGTGAGCGGCCCTGCATGTAGCGCGGGGCCTCGACGCCGAACATCTCGAGCGCCGTGGGCGCGATGTCCATGATGCTGGGCGTGTCGGTCGCGATCTCGCGGTTGCAGAAGAACACGCCGGGCACGAGGCGCGGGTCGACGCAGTGGTCGCCCGACCAGGACTTCGTGTTGTCGGAGAACACGTCCTTCGAGACCGAGCCCGTCGCGCAGTCCCAGGAGTGGCGGAAGCCCTTGTGGTAGCCGATCAGGAGCTCGGGAGCCATGTCGGCGTACGGGCCGTCGTGGATCTCCTGCGTGACGAAGGCCTCCTTGACGACCGGCTGGCCGTCGACGGGGTCGGTCAGCGCCTCGAGCTTCTGCTTGAGCTCCTTGCAGAGCGCGTTCATCTCGGCGCCCTTCTCGACGATGCCCTGCGCCTCGCGCCCCTTGCGGTTGATGAACACGCCGGTGAGGCCGAGCGTGAAGGCCTTGGTCTTCTCCCAGTCGACCTTCGCGAACCAGTCGGGCGACGTCTCGGCGCCGTCCTTCAGCACGAGGTAGCCCTCGTCGCGCAGCCAGGCGTTCAGGTTCACGCCGCGGCGGAAGTTCGTGAAGCCGTGGTCGGAGATGACCATGAAGACCGTGTCGGGGTCGTCGACCTTGGCCGCGACCTCGCCGATCAGCTCGTCCATCTTCCCGTACATCTCGGGGATGACGTCCTTGTGCTTCTCGACGTCCTTGCCCGCGTTGGCGGGGTGCGTCGGGTCGAGGTAGCGGTAGAACATGTGGCTGATGCGGTCCGACGTGTCGAACACGACGGTCACGAAGCCCTTCTTGGTCTTCTCGATCGCGTCCCAGAGGTGCTTCTTGCGCTCCTCGAAGATCAGCCAGGCCTGCTTGAGGAAGGCCTCTTCGTCGACGACGCGCTCGTTCAGAGCCCAGGTGTCCTCGGCCAGGCCGAGGGTCGCGTACGGCCCCTGCATCTTCGCCAGGTAGATGGCGTAGACGAACGGGTGCGCGATCGGCAGCGCGGGCTTGTTCGGGTCGATGTTGATCGGCGTGACGTAGATCTCGACGTCGTTCTCGTCCCAGGTCTGGACGTAGAAGCGCGCGATGCCCTGGACGCCGTCGAAGGGTACCACCATCCAGGGGGTGTACTCCTTGAAGTCGACCGTCGCGGTCTCCTTGCCGACCTTGAACGTCGCCTTGCGCGCCTGGTCGTCGAACTCGACGGTGAACGGGCACTTCATCGCGTGGCCGTCGCTGCCGGCGGGGCCGGTCAGCTTGGACTCGACGAGGTTGCCGCGGCGGCGGACCTGGTACTGCTGGCCGCCGATGTGCGTCCCCGCGGGCCGGGACCGGGTCGAGTAGAACGAGAACGAGCCCTGCGTGCCCTGCAGGTCCGGCACGCACATGCCGGCGAGCAGCGTGCCGTTCTTGAACTTCTGCGGCGGGTACGTGATCGGGACGCGCACGATCGAGGACCACACGCCGCTCATGCCGAGCAGCTTCCAGAACGGCTGGCTCTTCTGGAGGATCCGGTACACGGCCTTCTTGCCGAACGGGACCTTGGCGAAGCCCAGGTTCAGGGTCTTCGGCAGCGTCAGCGTCTCGGTCGACGAGAGCTCCGGCATGTAGGAGCACGGGTCGCGCGTCAGGAAGTCGTAGATGTTGTGCCGCGAGGCGTCGACGCCGGTCGCGTAGCTGGACCAGGACACCGGCGAGATCGAGGGGCACGCCGTCGCCAGCGGGTGGAAGCAGCCCTTCTCCGACAGTTTCGTCAGGTTGGGCATGCGCCCCTGGGCCATGTACTCGCTGGCCAGGCCGGGGTCGAAGCCGTCGAGGCCGACGACCACGAAGCGCTTGCACTTGGCCTGCCCCCGCCCGCGGTGGCGGAACACCCGCACGACCGCCTTCAGGGGCCAGATCATGATGATCCCGAAGGCCAGGGCGAAGGTGCTGAGCAGCACCAGTACGGAGCCGGCGGCGGCGAAGCCCGCCCCCGGACCGATGTAGGCCAGGG
>CAYGPA010000410.1:0-361 GCA_964351535.1 uncultured Planctomycetaceae bacterium | reverse complement strand
TGATCGCGGCCTTCATGCCAAGGGCGCCGGTATCGGCCAGGAACAGGCCGGTCATCCACGCGATCCGTGCGGGGCGCGCGAGGGTGGAACGAGTTTCTCTACGCACGGGCGGTCGGGAGAGGCTGGGCCGCGGGGCGCGGCCGGTCGGAGGGAGGAGAGCGGCGCCTCGGACCTATCGACGTCACCGGCAGCAGGCTGGAGGGGGCCTGGGGACGACTTTCGGCGGCGGGACGGGCGGCCGGAGCCGCGGCCGCCGAGGCCGGAGGGCGAGACATTCTAGGTCCGTACGGGACGTTGCGACCTCGTACAGGTTCTTTTTGGTCGGTTGTCGCGCGCCCCACGAACGCGCGCCGGCCGACCC
>CAYGPA010000409.1:0-5287 GCA_964351535.1 uncultured Planctomycetaceae bacterium | reverse complement strand
CCCTGCTGCGCGCGGATCGCGAGGCAGATGTTCGTCTTGCCGCTCTTGCAGTGCAGGCACTCGCCGCACTCGGGCGAGAACAGCGTCACGACGTGGTCGCCCGGCTGCACGGACGTCACGCCCGCGCCGATCTCCTCGACGATGCCCGCGCCCTCGTGGCCGAGGACGCACGGCGCGTAGCCCGAGGGGTCGGCTCCGGACGCGGTGTAGAGGTCGGTGTGGCACACGCCGCAGGCCACGACCTTGACGAGCACCTCACCCGCCTTCGGGCCGGCGAGGTCGACGTCCTGGACGACCAGGGGTCTTCCGAATTCCTCCAGAACGGCGGCGCGCATCTTCATCGAGTCGGAGCTCCTCTCGCGCCCGCGACGATCGAGGCCGCAGGCGCGGGAAGCGTAGCGACGATCTCCGCGCACCGCGACCCGCGCGCGGAAGGAAGCCGAACGGAGAGGGTCGCGCCCGCGCGACGGCTCGACCCGAGGAGGCCGGGCGGAGGTCCGAGCAGGCCCTTGCTGGGCCGTGGACTCGAGCGCGCGCCGGGGGCGAAGGCGAGCGACGGGGGACCCGCGGGCCGCTCCTCCCGCGAAGCGCGGGACCCTCGGGACGGATCCGGCGTGCTCAACGGCCGGCCGGACCGGTCGCAGGACCCCGCTGGGATCCCGCGGTCGCCGCCGGCCGGAGGACGCACTACCCTGACCCGGTCCGCACCCTCCGGAGATCCCCATGCTCGAACTGCTGCTGCTCCTGCCCCTCCTCGGCGCCGACGAATCGGCGACGGTCTCCGCGCCCCCGACGCCGGCGCTCCTCGAGCGCGTCTGCGTGGTGGGGGCCAGCGTCAGCGACGGCTTCGGCCTGAACGTCGAGCTCGGCCTGCGCCTCGACTTCGGCGACGTGCTCGAGGCGGCCTTCGCCCAGCCGGGCGAGGTGGACACCTTCGCGACCATGTGGTTCTTCCGCGACCCGCTCGGCACGGGGCAGGAGCAGCAGGCGAGCGCGCTGGAGCTCGAGCCCACGCTGGTCGTCGCCGTCGACTACCTGTTCTGGTTCGGCTACGGCTACCTGTCGGAGGAGCGGCGCGGCGAGCGCCTCGAGCAAGGCCTCGCGCTGCTGGACTCGTTCGACTGCCCGCTGCTGGTCGGCGACCTCCCGGACATGCGTCGCGCCGCGGAGGAGGGCACCTCGCCGCTCGGCGTGCCGCTGATCTACCCGGGGCAGGTCCCCGAGCCGCAAACGCTCGCCGCGATGAACGCGCGGATCACGGCCTGGGCCGCCGAGCGCGAGCGCGTTGCGATCGTCCCGCTGTCGGAGTTCGTCGCGCGCATGAACGACGACCAGGGGATGGAGGTCCGCGGCAACCGCGTGGCGCCCGGCGAGGCGGATCGGTTCATGCAGGAGGACCTGCTGCACCCCAACCTCGACGGAACGCTGCTGCTCGCCGCGATCGCCCTCGATCGGATCGTGGGGCGCGGCGTGCTCGCGGACGACGCGGTGCACTGGCAGGGCGCCGCGATCCGCGCGCGCATCGAGGAGCTGCACGCCGCGGAGCTCGAGAAGATCCGCGAACGCGAGCGCCGGCGCGAGGAGCGCCGCAAGGCCCGCGAGGAGCGGCGGCAGGAAGAGGGGCGGTAGGGGCTACCCCTCGTCGTCCACGTCGACCACGAGCTCCCAGGTCCCCTTCAGGACGACCGTGGACGTGAAGTCGGCGCCGGGCTGGTCGTCGCGCCGGTCGATCGTGGTGGTCGTGGTGACGTCGGCCCGGGCCTCGGCGGAGCGCAGGGCTCCGGTCGCAGCATCGCGGCAGAGTTCTCCCTCCACGACGTAGGTTCGCTCGGCGACCTCGTCGGCGAATCCGTCGGACACCGGCACGAAGGTCAGCTCGACCTCGCGCTCGGAGGTCGACGTGCAGGTGCCGCGGAACGTGAAGACGTCGCAGCGGCGGCCGTCGATCTCGCGCGGGCCCGCGGATCGGACCCGCAGCTCGCCCGTCCACTCCTCGGGACCGTAGCCGTCGGGCTCGCCCTCCTCCAGCTCCACGGGGAGCCCCGCGGCGGGGCGCAGCAGCGCGAGCGCGGCCCGGGTTCCGACGGTCCACTCGTCGGCCGTGGATGCTTCGTTCGCGGAGCCTGCGTCCCCGAGCAGCGCGCGCAGGTCGGCGTGCGCCGGCAGGTCCTCGAGCCAGCGGTCCTCTCCCCGTTCGCCGGAAGGCCAGTCGGCCGTGCAGCCCTCCTCGTCGCAGGCGAACGCGACGCTGCGCTCGACCAGCGGGCTCGCCCAGCGCCGGGTCGTGAACTCGTCCTCCTCGTAGATGCGCACGGCCGCGGTCTCCTCGTGCTCGTACTCCTCGTAGGTTCGCGTCCAGGTCTCGCCGGCCCCGGGCTGGTCGCGCAGCGCGAGGACCGTGGCGACGTCGACGTCGATCTCCATGGCCGGGAGGTACTCCGCCGGCACCTCTTGGCCCGCGAACGTCGAGCTCATCGAGTCGAACTCGAGGTGGGCGCCGCTCTCGTAGCGGATCGTCCTGGCGCCCTCGCCCTCGACGTGCGCGGGCGGGAGGGCGAGGGCCGAGACCAGCAGGCAGCCTGCACCGAGGTTCGTGACGGAGAGCATCATCGCGGGTTCCTTGTCGTGGAGTCCTGACCGGGGGTGGGGGTGAGCGCCTCCGGGTGGGTGCCCGCGCGTCGGCGGCTCCTTCGCGGAATCCGATTTTCGCAGAGCGCGCACCGGATCCCGGGCGCGCGGACCCCCGTCTGCATGCGCTTCATGCCCAGCTCACGGGGCGTCCCCGCGTCGAGCGAATTCGGCGTACATTGGTGGAGGTCGATCGCGACACAGCCCCCCATGGACGATCTCCCGCGCACGTCACCGCCCGCCGAGGGGGCCGTCGAGCCGCCCCGGGGCCTCGTGTACGAGCTGGCGCGGGGCGTGCTGGGCGATCCCTCGAGCGCCGGCGACCTCGTGCAGGAGGCGTGGCTCGCGGAGCGCCGCACGCCGGCGGGGCACGTGCGCCGTCCGGCCGGCTGGATGCACACCGTGCTGCGGAACATCGCGCGGCGCGAGCTGCGCACCCGGCTGCGTCGCGAGAGTCGCGAGCGCGGTGCGGCGAGGCGCGAGGCGCTGCCGGCCGTCGTCGACGAGGTCGCGCGGCGCGACGTCTGCGACCGGCTCGCGCGCGCCGTCGGGGACCTGGGCGAACCCTACCGCCGCGTGGTGCGCATGCGCTTCTACGAGGAGCTGCCGCCGCGCGAGATCGCGCGCCGGCTCGAGCGGCCGCTCAACACCGTGAACTCGCAGCTCAAGCGCGGGCTGCGTCTGCTGCGCGAGCGGCTCGACGAGGAGCTCGGCGATCGCTCCACGTGGTGCGCGCTGCTGTTGCCGCTGGCCCCGCGCGGTTCCGCGCCGAGCCTGCCGGCTGCGAACGCGAGGCTCGCGGCGGGCTCGAGCGTCTCGGCGAGCCCGCTGCTCGCACCGCTCGCGTTCCTGGCGCTCGTCGCCGGCCTGGCGCTGGCGGCAACGGTCTGGTCGGCGGGCGAACGATCCGCGGTGACGGCGGCGCCCCGGGCCCCGTCGCTCGTCGCGTCGGCGACGGAGCGGTCTCCGGATCGCCTCGAGGCGACGGGCGCGCGCTCTCTGCGCGGCGGCGCGGCGCTCGCCGAGCCTGTCGGGTCCGTCGAGTCGGGGACACCGGGTGCGAGCGCGGCGGAGAGCGCGCGACCCGAGCTCCGGATCCACGTGGTCGACGAGCGCGGCGAGCCCGTCGCCGGCGCCGACGTCTACGTCGAGGACGGGCGCAGCCTGGGCTTCGCGCGCCGCGCCGGACGCCACGTCGGCGGGCGCGTGCGGCCCCGCGGCGCGACGGACGCGCGAGGCGCGTTCCGGGCGCTCCTGCGCGAGCGCCAAGACGACCGCGCGGCCCAGGCGACCGTGTTCGCGCGGCTGCCGGGCAGGCTCGACTCCGAGGCCGTCGTGCTCGCCTGCGAAGGGTCGGACGTGCACCGCGTCGAGCTCGTACTGGGCGGCCCCGCCGCGGAGCTGCACGGGCGCGTCCTGGACCCCGACGGCCATCCCGTGCACTTCGCGGACGTGCGCCTCCTGCCGCGCTACGACGTTCCGCGGCGGCGCGCCGACGGGACGCTGTCCGCCGCGCCTCATCTCTCCGTGCGCACCGAGCGCGACGGACGCTTCCACTTCACGTGGATCGAGAGCGGAGCGTGGGAGCTGCGCGTCGCCGCGAAGGGCTTCGCGCCGCTGCGCGTGACCGCCGGCGCCCTGCCGGGCGCCCACGCCGAGCGCGACCTCGTGTTGAGCCGCGGGGCCGGCGTGACCGGGCGCGTCCTGCGCGCCGACGGAACCCCCGTCGCCCGCGCGCGCGTCGGCTGCATCCCGCTTCCGGGCGACGCGGCCGAGCTGACCGAGGCCCGCACCGACGCCCGGGGGCGGTTCGAGCTCTCCGGCCTGCCGCCCGGAAACCGCCGCATCTGGGCGCGCGCCACGCTGGCGTCGGACGAGGTCGCGGTGACGGACCTCGCGCTGGTCGCGGGCCGGGCCACCGAGTGGACGGCCACGCTCGCCGCGGCGGAGCCCCTCGTCGTGCGCGTCGCGGACGAAGCGGGAACGCCGCTCGAGGGCTGGCGCGTGGCCGTTCCCACCAGCGGGGAGGGGGCCGCTCCGACCGACGCGGAGGGTCGGGCCGAGTTCCGGATCCTCGCCGCGGACTCCTTCGACGTGCTCGTGCGCGGTCCCGGGGAGCAGGACGTGTTCCCGCAGGCACGCGCGCGCGCGGCGGGGCCCGGCGAACTCGCGATCACGATCGCGAACACGCGGCTCGCGGAGCTCCGCGGCAGGATCGCGCTGCGCGAGGGGCGAGCGCCCGCCGGCATGGCTCTCGTCCTCCGCGATGCGCGGAACGCCGAGGAGCACACCTTCTTCGTCGATTCGACGTCGGGGAGCTTCCACGTCGAGCGACTTCCGGCGGGCCCGTACGAGCTCGAACTCGAGCAGCGACGCGACACGCGCATCGTGCGCGCTCCGCTCGCGACCGTGGAGCTCGCACCCGGCGAGCGACGCGAAGTCGTGTGGACCGCGGGCGAGTTGATCGCAGGCCAGGCTGGCAAGCGGGATGGCGCGCGCTAGGGTACGCGCCGCGTGCGCGACTGGATCCAGCGACTGAACCCCGAGCAGCGGAAGGCCGTCACCACCACCGTCGGACCGGTGCTGGTGCTGGCGGGTGCCGGTACGGGCAAGACGCGCGTCATCACGGTGCGCATCGCGCACATGCTGGCCCAGGGCG
>CAYGPA010000408.1:0-5320 GCA_964351535.1 uncultured Planctomycetaceae bacterium | reverse complement strand
CAGCGGGCAGCGCAGCTTAGCGCGACCGTGCGAACTTCACGGAGAGCGACGGCGCATCAGGCCCCGGCTCGGTCGGGGGCTCGTTTCAGCCGGGCGGCGCGTCCGCGAAGCGGCGCGCGACGCGGTCGGCGCGCTCCCAGGTGTCCGGGTCGATCCACGGGCGGACGCAGTCCAGTGCCTCGCGCAGCTCGGCGGCGGTCGCTCCGCAGCGCAGGGCGCCGCGGGCGTGGCTGGCGAGCTGGCGGTCCTGGCCCGTCGCGGCGAGGCCGGCGGCGGCGCAGAGCTCGCGCGTGGCGGCGTCGAGGCCTGGGCGCGCGAGGACGCGGCCGTAGGCGTGGGACTCGATCCAGTCGGCGAACTCGGCGTGGCCGCGGTGCAGCACGTCGCGCACGCGTTCCGCGCCATCGGCGTAGATGCGCTCGAAGAGCTCGCGGCCGCGCGCGCGCAGCTCGGCGTCGCTCTCGCTCGTGTGTTCGTCGGCGTCCGGTTCGCCCAGGCCGCCCTCCTCGCCGAGGACGCCCAGCGCCTCGACGACGCGCGGGAAGCCCGCGAAGAGGTGCGCCTGCAGCACGGCCTCGCGCCAGCGGCGGTCGGGTTCGCCCGGGCCGGCCGCGCGGCGCACCGCGCGCAGGTCGTCCCAGCGGCCGAGCACGACGGCCACGAACAGGCGCACGAGGCGCCGGTCGGCGTCCGCGAGCGTCACGAGGAGATCCCGGAGGCTCGGCCCATGGGCTGACCCATCGCGAGTGCCGCGCCGACCGCGAGCTCGGGCAGCGGTTCGTAGGTGTCCGCGGGCACGACCAGCACGACCGTCGAGCCGAGCTCGAAGCGCGCCAGCTCGGCGCCGCGGGCGAGCTCGCGCGGCTCGGGAAGCGCCCCGTTCGTGCCCTGCTCGACGCCGACGACGCGGATGCGTCCGACGTTCAGCGCGCCGACCATCACGAGCACGGCCGGGAAGGCCGGCGTCTCGAGGCGCAGGCAGCAGCGCTCGTTCTCGACGTAGAGCCGCGGCCGCGCGGCGACGACGTTCGGGCGCACGGAGAAGCGCGCGCCCTCGACCCAGTGCGTGCGCGCGAGGCGCGCGGCGAGCGGCGTGTGCACGCGGTGGTAGTCGCGCGGCGAAAGGTACACGGTCCACGCCGTGCCCCCCTCGAACTCCTCCGCGTCGCCCGCGTCGCCGAGCAGCTCGTCGAGCGAGTACTCCGCCCCCTTGGCGCGCAGGACCGCGCCGCGCTCGATGCGCGCGACGTCCTGCAGCACGCCGTCGGCGGGGGAGGGCAGCACGTCGTCCGCCTCCGGAAACGTGCGCGCGCCGGAGACGAGGCGGCGGACGAAGAACGAGGCGAAGCTCGTGTAGCCGTCCAGCGGCAGCGCGACCTCGTCGAGCCGGGCCCCGGTGAAGCGCGCGTACGTGCGGAAGAGCGGCGCGCGCAGCGGGGTCGGGATGCGGCGGTCGGAGAGCCAGCCGACCGTGCGCGACAGGGCGGATCGCAGGGGCGTGCGCATGGCGCGCAAGCCTCGCAGATCGCGGCGGCGAATGCGACGGGGCGAGCGCTCAGGCGTTCTTGCCGTCGCGCTTCCCGCGTTTCCCGCGCTTCTCGTCGTCGGAGCGCTGCTTGTCCTTGTCCTTGTCGTTCTCCTTGCGCAGCGCCTTGTCGAGCTGCGCCGCGGTGTCGGCTCCGAAGCCCTGCTCGAGGGCCGCCTTCATCCAGTCCTCGAGCTCGCGCTGGCGGTCGCGCAGGACCTCGCGGGCGGCGGGGGTGTAGCCCGCGGCGCGGAAGTCGTCGCGCAGCAGCTCCCCGCGGCGGCGCTCCTCCATCCAGAGCTTGGCGAGGGCCTCGTCCTGACCCGGGGCCAGGCCGACGCGCTCCGCGATGCGCTGGGCGCGCGAGCGCAGCCGCTGTTCGGCGCGCAGGTCGCGGCTCGCGTCGCGCTCGGCGGCCACGCGCTGGCGCTCGAGCTCGACGATGTCGATCACGGCCTGGCGCTCGCGCTGGGAGAAGTCCGTGAGGAAGGCCCCGGCCGGGGCCGCGGCGGGGTCCCCGGGCTCGGGTTCGAGCTCCACGGCGCTGCGCTGGACCTTCAGGCCGGCGAGCTCGTCGCGGACCGTCTCCAGCTCGGCCTCGAGCAGGTGGACCCGCGTCCGCAGGCCGCCGAGCTCCTGTTCGGCCGCGTGGGACACGGCCGGCGCGGGCCGGGCCAGGTCGGCGGCGGCGCCCGCGCTCGGCTCGCCGCCGGCCGAGAGCCAGAAGAAGGCGCCGAGGGCGAGCAGGGCACAGATTCCGAGGACGGCGGCGAAGGCTCTCATGGGCGGCTGGGGGTCGTGGAGGGATCGCGAGCGCGGCGCGCGGGGTCCGTGACGGCCCGGGGAGCGCGCCTCGAGGGTATCCCGCCCGGAATGGAACCGCAGGAGTCGCCGCGGGGTTCGCAGGAAGCGGGAATCGTCTCGAGCGGTCCCGGGCCGGCCCAGGGGATCCGCGAGGGCGGCGAGACGACGCTGCTGGCACCCGTGGGCGCCCCGACCGGGCTTCTCCAGCGCCATCCGGACGCGAAGCGGGAGCCGGCCTGCGCTGCATCCGGTTCCGGACCGCGATGGGCTTCGCGTTCAGGGTTTCCCGGCGTGGCGGGCGGCCGAGTCGGGCGCGGCGGGGGTGCGGCCGAGGGCCGACTGCGGCTTCCGCCGCGACCACGTCTCCGCGGCGCGGCGCCGGCGGCCGATCGCCCGGGACGTGCTCGAACGCCTCTTCGGGCCCCCGGCCGAGAGGGTGCCCGCAGCGCGACCCCGCGGTTGACTTTCGCACCCTTCAGCCGTACAAACTTTCGCCTTTCCCGCGGCGCAGGCGGCCGGATTCCGGGCGTCTCCAGCGCCCTCCGCGGCCCGTCCCGGGCCCCTGCTTCGCCGCGGGCACGCCGCGCACCCCGAGCTTCACCGAGCCGATCCCCACCACCCATGAATGCCGCCGTGGATCGAAGGATGCTCCGTGTCTAGCTCGCAGGCCGACGTCGTCGTCGTGCTGGCCGCGGGCCAGGGCACGCGCATGCGCTCGCCGCGGCCCAAGGTGCTGCACGAGCTGTGCGGGCGGCCCATGCTCGGCTACGTGCTCGATCAGGCCCTGTCGCTGGATCCGCGCAGGGTGATCGTCGTCGTGGGCCACGGCTCCGATCTGGTCCGCGCCTACCTGGACGGCCTCGAGCTCGGCGAGCGCCTCGCGGTGGTCGAGCAGAAGGAACAGCTCGGGACCGGACACGCCGTGCAGTGCGCGCTGCCCGAGCTCGGCGCGAATCCCGGACGCGTGGTCGTGCTGTACGGCGACATGCCGGTCCTGACCGCCGAGGCGCTCGAGGTGCTCTGCTCCTGCCAGGAGGAGAGCGGCGTCGCGCTGCTGACGACCTTCCCCGGCGACCCGCGCGGCTTCGGCCGGATCCTGCGCGACTCGGAGACCGACGCCTTCGAGCGCATCGTCGAGGAGAAGGACGCGACCGAGGAACAGCGCGCCGTCGAAGAGGTCAACGTCGGCGTCTACGCCTTCCCGGGGCGCGAGTTGCTCGCGTACCTGCCTCGGCTCGGCAACGACAACGCCCAGGGCGAGTACTACCTGACCGACGTGGTCACCGCCTTCGTGCGCGACGGTCACGGCGTGACGCCGGTGATCCTCGACGACGAGCTGGAGGCCATCGGCATCAACAACCTGTCGCACCTCGCGGAGGCGCGCGAGGTGCTGCAGTGGCGCATCCTGGCCGAGCACCTCGCCGGCGGCGTGCAGATCGAGGACCCCGGAACGACGTACGTCGACTGGGGCGTGCGCATCGGCGCGCGCACGCGCATCCTGCCGTGTACCGTGATCCGCGCAGGCGTCGAGATCGCCGAGGACTGCGAGGTCGGCCCCTTCGCGCACCTCCGGACCGGGACGGTGATGGAGGCGGGTTCGAAGATCGGCAACTTCACCGAGGCCAAGCAGACGCGCCTCGGAGCGGGCTCCAAGGCCAGCCACCTGACGTACATGGGCGACGCCGTGATCGGCGCGCGCACCAACATCGGCGCCGGGACGGTGTTCGCGAACTACGACGGCCGCGCGAAGCACGTCTCCACCGTCGGGGACGACGCGTTCGTCGGCAGCGGGACGATCCTCGTCGGCCCCGCGCAGGTCGGCGACGGCGCGACGACCGGAGCCGGTGCCGTGGTCACCGGCGGCAAGTCCGTGCCGGCCGGGGAGACCTGGACCGGCGTACCCGCCAGGCCCCATCGACGCCGTTCCTGAAGGAGGACCCCCCCGTGCCCGTCGCCAACGACCGCATCGTCCTGATCTCGGGGACCGCGCATACCAAGCTCTCCGAGGCCGTCTCGAAGTGCCTGTCGATCCCGCTCGCGGACGCCCACGTCGGGCGCTTCCCCGACGGCGAGATCGACATCAAGGTCAACGACGACATCCGCGGGGCGGACTGCTTCATCCTGCAGCCGACCTGTCCGCCGGTGAACGACAACTGGGCGGAGCTCCTGCTGCTGCTCGACACGCTGCGGCGCGCGAGCGCGGGCCGCGTCACCGCCGTGATGCCGTACTTCGGCTACGCGCGGAAGGACCGCAAGGACGAGGGGCGCGTGCCCATCAGCGCCAAGGTCGTCGCCAACACGCTGGCCACCAACGGGTGCGACCGAGTCGTCACGCTGGACATGCACGCGGCGCAGATCCAGGGCTTCTTCGACATCCCGGTCGACCACCTCTACGCCAAGCCGGTGCTGATCGGCTACGTGCAGGACCGCGGCCTCGGCGACCTGACGGTCGTCTCGCCCGACGTCGGCGGCCTGAAGATGTCCGACGCCTACGCCAAGGCGCTCGACGCCCCGCTGGCCATCGTCGGCAAGCGCCGCATCAGCGCCACCAAGGTCGAGGCCATCAACGTCATCGGCGAGGTCGAGGGCCGCGACGTGCTGCTGATCGACGACATGACCGAGACGGCGGGCACGCTCTGCGCGGCGGCGGACCTGCTCAAGGAGCACGGCGCGAAGCGCATTTTCGCCGGTGTCTCGCACGGCGTCCTCGGCGAGATCGGCCAGCAGCGGCTCAAAGATTCGGTCATCGAGGAACTGATCACCACCGACAGCACGCCGATGGCCAAGGGCCCGAAGGTGACCACCCTGAGCATCGCCGGGCTGCTCGGCGAGGGCATCCGCCGCATCCACAACGATGAGTCGGTCACTTCTCTTTTTGACATCGTCACCAAGGGCGGCTAAAATCCTCGCCCTTCGCCCATTTTTAAAACTTACCGCAACTCGCTAACTCACAACAAGTTATGGCAGATCAAGTCACTCTCAAAGCCGAGA
>CAYGPA010000407.1:0-5325 GCA_964351535.1 uncultured Planctomycetaceae bacterium | reverse complement strand
GTCGAGGTTCGCGTTGATCCAGTCGATCATCGTGGCCAGCGTGGTCGTCTTGCCGGAGCCCGTCGGGCCCGTGACGAGCACCAGGCCGCGCGGCAGGCTGAGCAGGCGCCGGCACGACTCGGGCAGGCCGATCTGCTCGAAGGTCAGGAGCTCGCGCGGGATCAGGCGCAGGACGGCGGTCAGGCGCCCGCGCTGGCGCATGACGTTGGCGCGGAAGCGATTGCCGGTCGCGTGCGCGACGCCGAAGTCCGTCGTCCCGATGCGCTCGAGTTCCTCCCAGTACTTGCCGGTGCAGATCTGCCGACAGAGCGCCTCGGTGGACTCGTCGGTCAGGACCTCCTCGACCAGCGGCTCGAAGCGCGAGTGGATGCGCCCCAGCGGCGGCCGCCCGGGATTCAGGTGCAGGTCGGAGGCGTTGCCCTCGATCGCCAGCGTCATCAGCTCGTTCGCATCCACGTCTAGTTCTCCGGTTTCTCGGGCGGGTCGGGGCCGTCGGGTCAGGAAGTCGGGGCCGCGGAAGAGGCGAGCGACCCGTGGGTGCCGGAGGCGTCGGATGTGCGCGTCACGCGCAGGACCTCGGTCACGGACGTCCGGCCGGCCAGGACCTTGCGGGCGCCGTCCGCGGACAGGGGGTGCAGCTTTCCGCTCGACGTCGCCGTCGCGCGGATCGACTCCAGGCTCTCGCCGCGGAACGTCATGTCGCGCAGGACCTCGTCGAGCTCGAGCATCTCGAACAGACCGACGCGGCCGCGGTAGCCGGTCCCCTCGCAGTTGCGGCAGCCGCGCGCGCGGAAGAGCTTCTTCTCCGCGTACAGCGAGGGCTCCAGGCCCAGCGCGCGGAACTCGGCCTCCTCGGGGGTGTACTCCTCGCGGCACTCGCCACACAGGCGGCGCACGAGCCGCTGCGCGAGCACGCCCTGGATCGACGCGGACACGAGGAAGGGCTTCACGCCCATGTCCTGCAGGCGCGTGATCGCGCTGGTCGCGTCGTTGGTGTGCAGGGTCGAGAACACGAGGTGTCCGGTCAGCGCCGCCTGGATGGCGATCTCCGCCGTCTCCATGTCGCGGATCTCCCCCACCAGGATGATGTTGGGCGCGGCGCGCAGCATGGCCTTCAGGACGCGCGCGAACGTCAGGCCGACGCGCGGCTGCACCTGGACCTGGTTGAGGCCGCGGATGTGGTACTCGACCGGGTCCTCGGCCGTGATGATCTTGACGTCCGGCCGGTTCAGCGCGCCGAGGGCGGCGTACAGCGTCGTGGTCTTGCCGGAGCCCGTGGGACCGGTGACGAGCACGATTCCGTTGGGCCGGCGGATCAGGCGCTCGAAGCGGCGGTTGTCCTCGTCCTCGAACCCGAGGTCGGTGAGCGTCAGCAGGTTCGCCGAGCGATCCAGGAGGCGCAGCACGATCGACTCGCCGTGGTTGGTCGGCAGGATCGACGCGCGCACGTCGACGTCGCGGCCCTTCAGCTTCACGCCGATGCGGCCGTCCTGCGGCTTGCGCTTCTCGGCGATGTCCATGCTGGCCATGATCTTCAGGCGGCTGATCAGGGGCGCGTGGAGGTGCGCGGGGTGCTGGGCGGCGTCGCGCAGCACACCGTCGATGCGGTACCGCACGCGCAGGGCGGACGGGCTGGGCTCGACGTGGATGTCGCTCGCGCGCGCCTCGAGCGCCTCGTTGAACATGCGCGTGACGAGGCGGATGATCGGCGCGTCGCCCTCGGCGTCGATCTCGTCCTCGGCCTTCATGCCGCCGCCGACCGCGGTCTCGGGCGCCTGCCCGTAGTGGGTCGCGAGGGCCGCGGCCAGGGCCGACGGAGTCGCCAGCGCGCACACGACGTCCACGCCGAGCATGAACTGCAGCTGGTCGGCGACGATGCGCTGCAGCTGGTCGTCGATGGCGGCGATCAGCTTGCCCGCCTGCTCCTTGACCGGGAGGATGCCCTGCTCGACCGCGAAGTCGGCCGGCACGCGCGCGAGGACGTCGGGGTTCAGGCGCCCCTTGGTCAGGTCGACGAAGGGCATGCCGAGCTGCTTGGCGAGCACGCGCGCGAGCGTCGTCTCGTCGAGGTGTCCGAGCTGGACCAGCGCTTCGCCGATCCGCAGCCCGCCCCCGCGCTGGAAGACCAGCGCTTCGCGAATCTGGGCCTCGGTCACGGCGCCTGCCGCGACCAACATTTCACCGAGCATGCTGGTCAAGGATCTCGATCCGGTGGGACGGGGGATGAGTCGGTCGAGGAGGCGTACGTTAGTCTCGCAGGGCCCGCGTGTTGCTCGACAATCGCGGGATTCGTCGCGCGAGACCCGCTTCGCGGCGCGGCCGTCGGCTCCGAACGACCGAACCCCGGCCCGGCTGCGCCGGGTCGGGGTTCGTGGATCGGGGTTCGTGGTTCTCGCGGGGTCCGAGGATCCTCGGAGCCCGCCGAGCCGTCAGGCCCCCGCGGCTACTTCGGCGGTGTGCGCTGCACGCCACCGCGTACCACGCCCGAGAAGGCGACGGTGAACTCGGGGTGCATCGGGTGGCCGGTCTCGATGACCATCTTGCCCTGGAACGAGCCGTCCACGTCCTCGGGGAAGCCCGTCAGGCTGAGCTCGATGTCCATGGCTTGCGAGCCCTCGACGGGCCGCACCGTCCACGTGAAGTAGTCGGCGTACTCGAAGGTCTCCTCGCGGAAGCCCTGCAGCGTGATCTTGGGCTCGGCGAGCTCGAACTCGGGGTCGTTGGCCTCGATCGAGACGCTGCGCGACGCCAGCTGACCGGGGCGCAGGAGTCCGAAGGACAGGTAGGCGGGCTGGAAGGTGATCAGGCCCTTGACGTTGGCGTTGATCATGACGGTCGTCATGTACGTCGGCGCCTCACCCGCGGCGTCGAGGGGCGCACCCTTGATCGCCTGGTCGCTCTTCAGCTGCAGCGGGTAGCCGAGGCGGCCGTCGCGCTTGCCCTCGCCGTAGGCGATCTTCGCGCGCCAGCGCTTGGCCTTGCCGTCCGCGCCCGCGTCGACGGGCTCGAGGTCGACCGTCAGGCCCGGCGGGAAGGTCTTCGCGGGAACTTCGAGCGTGAAGGGCTCGCCGCGCTGTCCGGTGACCTCGACGATCATCTCGGCGCTGTCGCCCATGGTCAGGTCACCGAAGTTGACCGACTGGGGCGAGACGCGAAAGTAGGTCGTGATGTCGGCGTGCAGGCTGAGCTGGATCAGGCCGCGCTCGTCGTTCGAGAACACGTTGATCTTGCTCTTCGCCACCGACGACTTGTTCTTGGTGTTCAGCTGGGCCGACAGGCGCAGCTTCGTGCCCGGCGCGACCGGATCGCCGTAGCTGTACTCGACGAACTGGCCGTCCTGAGCCTCGACGAGGACGTTCGAGACCGTGCAGCCGCAGGTCGGCTTGGCCTGGGTGATGACCAGGTCGGCGGACCCGGAGTTCATCATCTCGAACGTGTGGTCCAGGACCTCGCCCTGCAGCACGGTGCCGAAGGAGTGGTCGCGGGTGTCGATCCAGAGCTCGGCCTGGTTGGCGTCGTCCTGGGCGACCGCGGGCCGGCCCGGAACGGGCTGGCCGGAGGCCGGCGCGGCGCTGAGCGCGGGAACGGTGAACAGGGCCGTGAGAGCCAGGGTCGCGATGGCGTGGGCAGGGCGTCCGAGCGCCCCGGCAAATCGATTCTTCATGGTCGAACTCATTCTCCGAAGGTGGTGCGGGAGTCTAGCGATTTCGACCCCCGGGGGGCCCGCGGATGGCGTGCAAGTCGCCGACGATGCGGACGATTGCACGGGATACCCGTGGAGGACCCCGGTCGGGGGGCCGCCGCGGGCGTTGGGACGAGGGAGCTACGGGGCATCCGGCGCGGGCGCGAGCGCCTCCTCGGGGAAAAGTTCGGTGGAAAGTTCGGCCGCGCACTCCCCTTCGGTCGCGCACTCCCGACCCGGGCCGCTACTATCCTCGGGCCCATGGACCGAGATCTGGAGGAGGAGCGAGCGGTGAACCACGTCCGCGACCCGCGCCCGACCCCCGGACGAGCGCTCCGCGCGAGGCCGATGCCCGGTCTGGCGCTCCGCGCGAGGCCAACGCCCGGTCTGGCGCTCCGCGCGAGGCCAACGCCCGGTCTGGCGCTCCGCGCGAGGCCAGCGCCCGGCCCCGCGGGGCCTCGACGGGTCGGTCGCGGCCCGGGACGGGCGCGCCGCCGCCTCCTCGGCGCCCTCGCCGCCTGCCTGGCCCTGGCCTGCTGCGCCGTGCGCCCCCCGGCCGCCCTCGACCTGGTCGACGCCGGCTTCCGCGATCCCGAGCGCACCTTCCGCAGCTTCCGCGCGGCGCTCGCCGCCGACGTGGCCGACCTCGAGTACCGCTGCTGGTCGCTGCAGTTCCGGCGCGACAACCAGCTCTCCTTCTTCGCCTACGCGGAGGGCCGTGAGCAGCTCCTCGAGAGCCGCCCGTGGCTGCGCCTCTTCGCCAACGCGGAGGTCGAGAAGAGCGAGCGCCTGGCCCCCGACCTGCACCGCCTGGAGGCCTCCGTGCTCGGCCGGCGCTTCGAGGTGCTCCTCGTGCGCGAGGACTTCTACGAGCTCTGGTCGGAGGACGGGCTCGTCACCGACGGAGACGCCGACTGGGAGGCCAGCATCGAATTCCTGCCCGGCGAGGCCGCGCAGGCCACCATCCCCCTGGAGCCCGGCATCGAGACGGACGCCGTGACCGAGCTACGCCTCGGCCGCGAGTGGAAGATCGAGGCGCTGGGCGAGCTCGAACCCGAAACCGCGAACCCACCGAGTCCCTGACCATGCCGGCCCGATCCAAGAAGAAGAGCGCGCGACGCGCTGCACCGAAGCAGGTGCAAGCCGCGCGGAAGAAGTCCACCGGCCGCAAGGCGCGCGCGGGTTCCCGGAGAGCGCCGCGTCGCGTGTTCTCGTTCGAGATGGGCCGCGCCGACGGCGACCGCTCGCAGCGGAACCTCCTGGGCGGGAAGGGCGCGAACCTCGCGGAGATGTGCAAGCTCGGCCTGCCGGTGCCGCCTGGGTTCACGATCTCGACGGAGGTCTGCAAGGAGTTCGAGGAACGACGCGGCGAGTTCCCGCCGGGCCTCGAGGACGACGTCGCCGCCGCGCTGCGGCGCGTCGAGCGCGCGCTCGGCAAGCGCTTCGGCGACAACGAGGACCCGCTGCTCCTGTCGGTGCGCTCCGGCGCGCGCGTGTCCATGCCCGGAATGATGGACACGGTGCTGAACCTGGGCCTGAACGACCAGACCGTCGCGGGCCTCGCGGCACAGTCCGGCAACGAGCACTTCGCGTGGGACTCGTACCGCCGCTTCGTGCAGATGTACGCCGACGTGGTGCTCGAG
>CAYGPA010000406.1:0-5349 GCA_964351535.1 uncultured Planctomycetaceae bacterium | reverse complement strand
CCAAGAAGCTCCACCGCAACATCGGCATCATGGCGCACATCGATGCCGGCAAGACGACCGTCACCGAGCGCATCCTCTTCCTGGGTCAGAAGATCCACCGGATGGGGGAGGTGCACGACGGCGCCGCCACGATGGACTTCCTGGAGGAGGAGCAGAAGCGCGGCATCACCATCCAGTCGGCGGCGACGGCGGTCGACTGGGACGGGCACTCGATCAACATCATCGACACGCCCGGCCACGTGGACTTCACGGCCGAGGTCGAGCGCTCGCTGCGCGTGCTCGACGGTGCCGTGGCGGTGTTCGACGCGGTCAGCGGCGTCGAGGCGCAGTCCGAGACGGTCTGGCGCCAGGCCGACCGCTACGGAGTGCCGCGCATCTGCTTCATCAACAAGATGGACCGCACCGGCGCGGACTTCGACGCGGCCGTGCAGTCGATCCACGACCGACTGAACGCCCGCCCGGTCCCGGTGCAGATGCCGGTCGGCGCGGAGAAGAACTTCAGCGGCATGATCGACCTCGTGCGCATGCGCTTCTACAAGTTCGAGGAAGCCGGCGACGGTCGCGGATTCGAGGAGCTCGACGTGCCCGCGGAGCACCTCGAAGAGGCCCAGATGGCGCGCCATCAGATGATCGAGGCGGCCGCGGAGCGCGCCGAGGAGCTGCTCGACCTGTTCGTCGAGGACCAGGAGCCCAGCGTCGAGCTCATCCTGACCGCGCTGCGCAAGGGCACGCTCTCGATGGAGATCACCCCGGTGCTGTGCGGCTCGGCCCTGAAGCACAAGGGTGTGCGCTTCCTGCTCGACACGGTCATCGACCTGCTGCCGAGCCCGGTCGACGTGCCGCCGATCGAGGGCATCGACCCCGACACGGAGGAACCCGTCTTCCGCGAAGCGAACGAGGAAGCGCCCGTCTGCCTGATGGCCTTCAAGACCACCGCCGAGTCGACCGGCGACCTGACCTTCGTGCGCGTCTACTCGGGCGTGCTGAGCTCCGGCGCGAAGCTCCTGAACCCGCGCACGCGCAAGACCGAGCGCATCGGCCGCCTCGTCAAGATCCACGCGAACAAGCGCGAGTCCGTCGAGTCGGTCTCGGCCGGCGACATCGCCGCCGTGATGGGGCTCAAGTTCACGATCACCGGGGACACCCTCTGCGACCCGGACGCGCCCGTGGCGCTCTCGAAGATCCAGTTCCCCGAGACCGTGATCTCGATGTCGATCGAGCCCGAGAAGTCGGCGGACCGCGACAAGCTCAGCGAGATCATCGGCCGCATGACCCGCGAGGACCCGACCTTCCGCGCCTCGACCAACGAGGCGACGGGCGAGCTCGTGATCTCCGGCATGGGCGAGCTGCACCTCGAGGTCGTCGTCAACCGCATCCGCAACGATCACAACTGCGGCGTGAAGACCGGCCAGCCGAAGGTCGCCTACAAGCAGCGCCTGGCGCGCGAGAGGGACACCGAGGCCCGCTACATCCGCCAGTCCGGCGGTCGCGGCCAGTTCGCCGTCGCGAACGTGCTGTTCGAGCCCATCCACGGCGAGGACGTCGGCTTCGAGTTCGTCGACAAGATCAAGGGCGGCAACGTCCCGCGCGAGTACATCCCGAAGGTCGGCGACGGCATCAAGGAGATGTTCGAGGGCGGCGGCAACACCGGCATCCCGTTCATGAACCTGCGGGCGACGCTGTACGACGGCAAGGCCCACGACGTGGACTCGAGCGAGATGGCCTTCCACGGCGCCGGCGTGCTCGCCTTCCGCCAGGCGATGGAGAACAACACCACGCTGCTCGAGCCGATCATGCGGGTCGAGGTGCGCGTGCCCGAGGACTACCTCGGCGCGGTCGTGGGTGACCTGAACTCCCGCCGGGGCGAGGTCAGCGACGTCGACGCCGTCGGAGACCTGCGCGTGATCCGCGCGCTCGTGCCGATCGCGGAGATGTTCGCCTACTCGTCCGCGCTGCGCGGAGCGACGCAGGGCCGTGGCTCGTTCTCGATGGAGCTCCAGGAATACCGCGACGTGCCCGCGAACATCGCCTCGAAGGTCCTGGCCGAACCCGGCTCCTGAGCTTCCCGGCTTGAGACCGTCCGGCGTCGGCCCGCGTGTTCACGAACACGCGGGCCCGGCGCGGAACCCGGCCGCGAAACGCCGGCCGCGAAACGCCGGCCGTGAAACGCCGGCCATGAAACGCCGGCCATGAAACGGTTGTTGCGAAGCTCCTGGGCACCCCACTAGGATCCCTGCCACGATGACGCGAACCGCTCGAAGGCGTTGGAGCCGCGAGATCGAGAGCGAGATCGACGGGATCTTGCTGGGCGACACGGGGCCCGCACTGGTCCACGGCTACGACCCGCCCGCGGGCGGGATGTGGGTCGACGATGCGATCCCCGGCAAGCTCGGCGCCTACGACCGCGGCACGGGGGACGAGCTCTGGATCTCGCCCTGTGAGGTCGGCTACGGGCGCGGATTCGGCGCGGGCTTCGGCGCCGGCGGCGAGGTCGTGGTGCTCGGGCCCAGCCCCGCGGGCTATCGCATGGTGCGCATGGCGCCGGACAACGGCGAGCTGCTCGGCGTGCGGCCGATCGAGGCCTTCGACCACGCGGTCGTCGCGGAGGACCTCAGCATTTGCCTGTCCGCCAAGCGCGTGACGGCCTTCGAGACCTCCGGCGCGGCCGAGGCCTGGACCTATTCGCGTACGGCCCAGCGCTACCACTTCATCGGCCGCGACCGGGACCGCGTGTTCGTCGTCTTCTCGAACAAAAAGGATCGGCGCCAGGGCGTGCTGGTGCTGCGCGCGGACAGCGGCAGGCTCCTGGGTCACGCCCTGAACCCGATGCAGGCGACGATCCAGGACATGACCGTCGACGAGAAGGCCGTGGTCGTGCTGACCGACGGCATCGAGGGCGCGCTGCCGCCCGAGATCCTGCCCGAGTACCTCGCCCGCACCGCGGACGAGGAGAGCCAGGGGACCGTCTCGCTGCTCGCCCTGGACCCCACCGGCAAGGCCGGCGACTCGCCGCTCTGGTACCACACGTTCCCGTCCGCGCAGGTCTCGGACCTCTCCGAGGTGGGGATCGCCGCCGACTCGGGCAAGGTCTACGTCGTGCGCGGCGCCAACCTCGACGTGTGCGACGCCCTGACCGGGCGCGCGCTGGGCGAGTGGATGGTCCCCGGCCTCGACGACCGCATCGCCTGGACCGTCTGCCAGGGAGCCGGGCTCCTCGCCGAGGAGACCCGCACGACCGTGTTCGAGCTGCCGGCCTGAGCTCGTGCCCGCCGCGAGGCCCTGCCGGCTCGAAACCAAGACTGCCTGAGGAACGCGCACCCACCGCCATGGCCGAAACCGAAGCAAGCCCCGAGAAGACCGAAGAGGAGTTCGACGAGGACGGGCTGAAGGTCCAGAAGTACCACAGCACGGTCCTGATCGTCGTTCCGGAGAGCGAGTACAACGAGGAGTGCCTGCGGTACGCGCGTTCGTCGCTGTTCAACGTCCACGTCGGCAGCCGCATGGTCTCGACCCAGGACCAGGAGCTCATCAAGGGGCGCTTCCAGGACGAGTTCATCCCCGACGGACTGCTCACGTCGGAGCACATGACGGACTACTCGGGCCTGATCTTCGTCGGCGGTGAGGGCGCGCTCGAGCTCGCGAACAATCCCGACGCCCGGCGCCTCGCGCGCGAAGCCGCCGAGGCCGACAAGCTGATCGGGGCCTGGGGGCGCTCGACCGCGATCCTCGCGAACGCCGGGATCCTGAAGGGCAAGAAGGTGACGGGCATCCGCGAGGTGCGCGAGGCCGTCGAACGCGCGGGCGGCAAGTTCACGGGTCGCCAGCTCGAGGTCTGCGACAAGCTCGTGACCGCCAGCGACAGCGCGGTCGGGATGCGCTTCGGGCGCGCCCTGGCCGAGATCGTTCGCATCTGACGCGGGGACCATGGCCCTGCTCGTCGCCTGCGCGCGCCGGCCGGCCGGCCGGCGTCGCGAGGGTCTGCGGCCGGACGACGTCGCGCCGCTGCGGGAGGGCAAGGGGTCGGCCTTCGAGGGCGGTACGCGGATCCCGCTGCGGATCTCCTGGGCGCACCCCGACGCCGGCGAAGAGCTCCAGCAGCGCCTGCTCGTCGCCTCCGGCGGCACGTGCGCGACGCGTCCCCTCGTGTTCCACCACCCCCACGTGTGGGGGCCGCGGGGGCGGGGCTACCAGCCGCACGGCGCACTGCGCCTCGGGGACTGGAAGGCGATCTACTTCTGCGAGGGGCGCGAGTGGGAGCTCCACGACCTCGCCGCCGATCCGGGCGAACGCGAGGACCTCGCCGCGCTGACCCGCGCGGGGGCCCCTCGGCGCAGGAATACGATCCTTCCTGGACCCGGGCCTCCCCAGCTCCGCGAGCCCTGGATAAGATCTTCCCTCCACTAGCCCTTCCGCTTCCCCCCGCCCATGGTGCCCCACACGCTGGATGCCATGGGCTCTGTGTCCCCGGAGTCGCCGCCGTGACCTCCACCCACATCCTCGAGCACCTCGCCAAGGAACTCTCGATCCCCGCGGACCGCGTCCGCGTCACCCTCGAGATGCTCGACGCGGGCCTCAGCGCCCCTTTCATCGGTCGTTTCCGACGCCCCGAGACCGGCGAGCTGCCCGAGAGCCTCGTCCGCCGCCTGGGCCACCTCCGCGACGAGCTCACCGAGCTGGACCGACGCCGCGCGACGATCCTGCGGATGCTCGAGAACACCGAGTCCGTCGGGGACAAGGACCGCGAGCGCATCGAGAAGTGCATGGATCGCTTCGAGCTCGAGGACCTGTTCGTGCCGCACCGCCGGCCCGAGCCCGAGGTTCAGCTCGCGCTCGACCGCGGTCTCGGCGCGCTCGCCGACGCGTTGACCAAACCGCTGCCCCGTCCGAAGAAGCCGGAGTCCTCCGAAGCGGAGCAGCCGGCGACGAACGGCGAAGCCGCCGCGGCGGTCGCGGGCCCTGCACCGACCACGGCCGAGCATCGCGCCGTGGCTCCCGAGGCGCCCGTCGCGCCCGAGGCGCTCGGGGTCGTAGCGTCCGTCCGGGGCGGGACCGGTCGCGTCCGAGGCCGAGCCCGCCGCGCAGGTGGCGCCCGCCGCCGAGGCCGAGGCCCCCGCGCCCTCCCCCGAGGTCGAAGCTCCTGCGGAGGCTGCGCCCGCCGCGGAGGCTGGCCCCGAAGACGCGGCTGCGCCCGCCGAGGCCCAGCCCGATGCGCACGCGGAACCCGCCGCGCAAGCGGAGTCCGCGGCGGATGCACCCGCGCCGGAATCACCCGCAGCGGAGTCGCCCTCCGCGGCAGCGGAAGCGGCGCCCGCCACCGAGCCCGGCTCCGAGTCCGCGCCGCCGGCCAAG
>CAYGPA010000405.1:0-5351 GCA_964351535.1 uncultured Planctomycetaceae bacterium | reverse complement strand
GGCGGTAGTCGTCCTCGAGCAGCTCGAGCAGGCGCGGGAACGAGTCGACGTCGTGCAGCTGGGAGAGGGCCACGGCGGAGGCCCGCCGCATGCGCCAGTCCGGATCGTCGAGGTGGTCGCGAATCGCACCGACCAGGCCGTGCAGCCGCCAGACGGGCGCGCCCTCGCCGACCTTCGAGACCTGGTCGAGGACGATCAGGTCGAGCTCCGGGTCCTCCCCCAGCATGCGCTCGAGCACGTCCAGGCCCTCGGGGCGACCCGCGGTTCCGATCGCGCGCGCGATCAGCGGGTGGATGGGCCGCGAGATCTTGTCGAGCGAGTCCATGAGGTCGCGATAGGCGTAGGAGTCCGCGCACAGGATGTCGGCGAGCGCCGCCTCGGCCGGAGCTTGCACGTACGCGCGCAGCAGGTGGATCGGGTCGAGCGGTTCGAGCAGCCGCACCCAGAGCCTCACGGCCTCTCGATCGGCCGTGCCCGCGAGGATGCGCATGGCGACCAGCCGATAGCCGACGGGCATCTCGACCTCCACGATCGTGCCGAGGAACTGGAGCACGGCCTTGGCCGGCATCTGCCTCAGCGCCTGGAGCAGCAGCTCGTTCTCCTGATGGACGCCGGGATTGCGCACGAGCTTCGGGGCGCCGTCCTCCGAGTCCGCGGGCTCCGCCGCGCCGGTCAGGATGGCGCAGAACGAGGGAATCGCATCGGGGCCGAGCTCGACCAGGCGGGTGAGCCGCTGCCGCTCGCTCGTTCCGGTGTTCCAGTCCGCCGACAGGATCTCGTAGATGCGCGGGACGTACTCGAGCGAGCCTCGCGACGGCTCACCCGCTCCAGCGGAGGCGAGCGGGGCGAGCAGCAGGACGGCGAGAAGCGACGCTTGGATCTTCATGAGCTGCTAGGGGCCGACACCGGCAGGGACGGGGACCTCCTGCCAGGAGAGGATGGTGACGCCCTGTTCGCTGCCGCTTTGATCGGGCAGGCCGGGCAGCGCGACCGAGCCGGACCACAGGCGCTCGTCGAAGTGGACGGTCAGCTTCGAGTGATGGAGCAGGTAGTCCCGATCGATCAGGACCTGGTTGCCCGCCGACATGGTCCCGTTGACGGTGACCTTCTTCGACCCCAGCGCATCCAGGTTGTTGTCGTAGAAGTTGTTCTCGGCGTACAGGTACGCATCCATGTTGCGCAGCGTTCCGAAGGCCGGGTCGCCGAGGTAGATGTTGCCGCTGTCGGCCTCGCTCGGGTCCTCGATGGCGATGAACGCCACGGCGTCCGTGTCCGAGTCCTGGTAGAAGAGGTTGTCCGAGAAGTAGACGTTGCCCTTCACCACGAAGGTCACCTGGACGCCGTCGGCGGCCCCGTTCTGATCCAGCTTGAACGAGAGCACGTTCTTGTTGTGGACCCAGAGGTTGCCGTCGATGAAGTAGACGAGCCCGTTGCCGTCCGGGCCCGGGTCGTCCATCCCCGAGAGAGACACCACGCTCGCGTTGCTCCCGTCCTCGTTCACATCCGCCTTGACGCTCTCGTACGGGTCCTCCAGGAAGAAGTCGTGCTTCGACGTCGACGCCGTCTCCGCGGAGCGGTCGCTCGGGTTGACGCGGAAGATGTGGGCGGGGTTCGACTCGTCGACCTGGTAGGCGCTCCCGCCGAAGGAGTCGGACTTCCAGCTCGAGTGGTCGAGGAACTCCTGCAGGACGTCGACGTCGTTGTTGTTCGCGTAGTCCATCCCCGCGACGTCCGGGATGGACTGGGACGCGCCCTCGTCGCCCGCGGTACCCGAGATGACGCCGTTCGCCCGCACGGGGCCGTGGATCGCGGCGTCGCCCGCGACGTCGATGTCCCGGCCGCTGTAGACGCCTCCGTGGATCTCGTCGGCCTGCCCTCCGAGGCCGCCGAAATTCATCGTGTAGTTCGGGTCGCCGTCCTCGTTGCCCGCGAACAGGGCGTTCGCGAAGGGGCCGTCCTGGGCCGTGCGCGCGACGACCTCCACCGCGCGGAACTCGCCCCCGTACGCCCCCACGGCCAGCACGTCGAACGTGTCGTCGCCGTTGTCGACGATCGTCGCGGCGTATCCGCCACCGCCGAAGATCAGCGGAGCGTCGAAGGCCCCCACGGGGCCCGCGTTCCCGATCGCGATGTTCGCCAGGGCGTGGCTGACGCCGGCCTCGCAGTTGTAGAGCGCGCGCATCGCGTCGCGGGAGGCCTGGGCCTCCTTCTGGGCTCCCACCGTGAGGTTCAGGACGGCGCTGGTCAGTCCGGCCAGGACGACGATCGCCACCACGGCAATCAGCATCGCGCCGCCGCGGCGGTTCGCAGTGCGTCCCGGACTCTTGACGAGGAATGCGTTCATGATCGGCTGCGGCTCGCCCCGGCCGCTAGCCCGGACTATTCATGACGGGTAGATCGAAACGGCTCAACTCGGTGTCTGCTGGTGCTTTGCGGGTACCGGCCCCGCAGGCGACCTCTACAGGTCGCCGAGGACGCCGGTGTTCGCAAAGTGCCGGCAGGCGCTGAGAGGCGGCCGAAGGCCGCCGGTTGTGTCGTTTCGGCTGCGTGCTCATGAATAGTCCGGGCTAGTTCCGGAGGCGCACCGAGGTCTGCATGGTGCGCGTCGCGAGCCTCCCCTCGGCATCGCGTCGCTGCAGCGTGATACGGATCGTCAGCATTTGCAGGGCCGGGTCGTACTCGAACGAGAGCCCGCCCTCGTCCTGCAGGCCGTTCCCGTTGTCGTCCGCTCCGTTCGGCACCTCGCCCTGGAGGAACTCGGCGACCCAGCGGGTCAGGATCGTCGTCTGCTGGTCCGGTCCGCCGACGTCCTGGACCAGCGCGACGACGCCGTCGTCGACCAACCCGTTGCCGTCGTTGTCGAGCCCGTCGTCCAGCTCGCCCGGGGCGTACTGGAACTGGATGCTCGTGTTGGTGCTCCAGGCGATGTTCCCGCCGCCGAAGCCCGTGTTCCGCCGGTAGTTCAGGGTCCCGCTGCCGAGCGGCGGCAGAGGCTGCGGGAGGACCCACTGCTGGCCGGCCTCCATCACCTCGTTCGCGATGCGGTCCAGGGTTCGCCGCGCCTGGTTCTCGAGGTGCGCGGCGTTGACTCCCGTCTTGTAGGCCTCTTGCCCCGACAGCGTCGCCAGGCCGACCATGGCGAGGACCATCGTCAACACGGTCATCGCGATCAGGACCTCGATCACGGTCAATCCCGCGCGGCTCGGTGTGCAACGCCTCATGTCAACGCCGCGTCATCAGGGTTTCGATGTCGAGGGTCCGGTCCCCCGTCACGCTGCGCCACTGCAGGCGAATGCGCATCGGGAGGAGCACGTAGTCCCCGGAGTGATCGAGGTTGTCGACGAGGCCGTCGCCGTTCAGGTCGCGCGGCATGCCGAGCGCGGGGTCGACGACGTCCTCGCGCAGCTGGTCGACGCCGCCGACGCTCATGACCGGGAACTGGATCTCACCGACCGATCCGTCCGCGTCGCCGACCTGGACCCGGAGCCCGTCGACGTCGAAGGCCGGGGCCGCGAGCAGCGTCTGGAAGACGGTGTTGAAGTCTTGACCCTGGACGGTCTCGATCAGCTCGCGAGCGGCCTGGTTGGCCATGGCCGACTCGCGATTCACCTTGCGCAGGGTGTTGGCGGAGACCATCACGCTGAGCAGGCCGGTGAGCGCAACGGCCAGCACGGCCGCGGCGATACTCACCTCGAGGAGCATTGCACCCGCTCGACGACGGGCGCGACTCCCCGGAGGGAGGTGGAACGGGATTCGGTACTTCACGGGCCCGATCCTTCGACAGACCGAGGGCCGTGACTCCAGCGAATCCGGGATCCAGGGCACTCGAGGCGGCTCGGAGGCCGGAAAGGCCCCCTCCTGCGGCGCACCCCGGCACCGTCCCGCCGCGTGCTCGACGTGGGGCGCTCAGGCGCCCGGCAGGTCCGTGAGCTCGGCGAGGGCGTCCCGGAAGGCCTGGGACGTGGCGTAGCGCTCGCGCTTGTCGGTCAGCAGCCCGCTGACGACGACGCGCTCGAGGTCCGGGTCTATTTCGACCTTCGGGGCGCGCCGGCTCATCGACGGCGGGGATTTCTCGAGCTTGGCCTGGAAGACCTCGAGGAAGTTCTTTCCGGGCCACGGAATCACCCCGGTCAGCATCTCGAAGAGCACCGTCGCCACGTTGTAAACGTCGGAGGGCACGTCCGGGGAGTCGCCTCCGAACTGCTCGACGGGCGCGTAGAAAGGCGTGCCGATCAGCGCGGTGCGCTCGCCCAGATGCTTCGCGTTCCAGAGCGCCGCGGTGACGCCGCCGTCGATCAGCCGCGCGCGCAGGCCGTCTTTGCCTTCGGTCACGCGGATCGTGCTGGGCTTCACGTCACCGTGGATCTGGCCGGCCGCGTGCGCGGCGATCAGTCCGTCGAGGAGCTGCAGGCCGAGGTCGCGCGCCTGCGCCTGGGGCATGGGCCCGACCTCGTCGAGCAGCGTGCGCAGCGAGCGGCCCTCGGGGAAGTCGGTCACGAGCAGCACGTTGTCGTCCTCGAAGCGGACGACCTCGCGCACGCGGTTGACGTGGGGCGACGTGATCCCGCTCCAGGCCTCCCACGCCTCGCAGAACTCGGCCACCTGTTCGGCGCTGTCGAACAGCGCGGCGGGGAAGAGCATCAACTCGCGGCGCTCGCCCGAACGCGTGTCCCGCGCCTCGTAGGTCGTGGTGAGGTCGCTTTGCCGGTGCGGGCGCACGATTTCGAAGTGCTCCGCGACGGTCTTGCCCGCCACGAGGTCGAAGGCGGAGATGCTCTTTTGAGGCATGGGTGTCAGGGCCGCGCGAGCTCGTCGCCCAGGAAGCGCAGAAGGCACTCCCACGCGTGGCGCGCGGACGCCTCATGGTAGCCCTCCCTCGACGGGTTGGAATACCCGTGGCCGGCCCCGGGGCAGAGTTCCACCTCGCAGCGCACCGCGAACTGCGCCAGGCGCTCGCGCAACGCGTCGCGGTCGGCCGCGGGAGTCGCGGGATCCTCCTCGGCGAAGATCGCGAGGACCGGGGCGCCCAGGTTCAAGGCGAGCTCGAGCGGCTGGACCGGCTTCTCCGCCGAGAGCTCCGGATAGACGACGCGCCCCCCCACGTCGACCACGGCGCCGACGCGCGTGCTGGTGCAGCCCAGCAGGAAGGCCAGCGTGCCGCCCGCGCCCAGACCGACGACCGCCAGACGGTCGCCGTCGACCTCCGGTCGCGCGGCGAGAGCCGCCAGAGCGGACTCGAGCGCGGCGACTTCCGCGCGGTCGGAGCGCCGGCGGCTGGCCTCCCACTCCGCGTTCGCGTCCGCGCCGCGGTCCGCGAGCCAGGCGGACTCGAGGGGAGCGAGCGCCGCGAA
>CAYGPA010000404.1:0-5356 GCA_964351535.1 uncultured Planctomycetaceae bacterium | reverse complement strand
AACGGCAGTTGCATCTCGCCGCGACCGAACAGGTCGCCGACGACGGCCATGCCGGCCAGCAGCTCGGTGTTGATGATCTGCAGGGGGGGCTTCTGCTTCATGCCCGCGTCGAGGTCCTCCTCGAGGCCCTGCTTCTCGCCCTCGACGATGCGCCACTCGAGGCGCTTCCAGAGATCCTCGGGGACCTCGCGCTCCTTCTTGGCGGCGACGCTCTTGCCCTCGAAGAGCTGGAGGAAGCGCTGCAGCGGGTCGTAGCCCTCGCGGCGGCGGTCGAAGATCAGGTCCTCGGCCACCTGGCGGGCCTCGGCGTCGATGCGGTGCAGCGGCTCGATGCGCGCCGAGTGCAGGATCGCGGCCGTCAGGCCGGCCTCCTGCGCGTGGTGCAGGTACACCGAGTTCAGCACGTGCCGCGCGGCGGGGTTCAGGCCGAAGGAGATGTTCGAGAGGCCCAGCAGCGTGCCGACGCCCGGCAACTCCTCGCGCACGCGGCGGATGCCCTCGAGCGTCTCGAGGCCCAGCCGGCGGTCGTCCTCGTTGCCCGTGCAGATCGTGAACGTCAGCACGTCGAACAGCAGGTCCTCGGAGCGCAGGCCCCAGTCGTTCACGCAGATGTCGTGCAGGCGCTTGGCGATGCGGATCTTCTCGTCCGCGGTCTTCGCCATGCCGTCCTCGTCGATCGTCAGGCAGATCACGGCCGAGCCGTGCTCCTTCGCGAGCGGCAGGACCTTCTCGCAGCGCTCGAGGCCGTCCTCGAGGTTGATCGAGTTGATCAGCGAGCGCCCGCCGCAGAGCTTCAGCGACGCCTCGAGCACCGGGTGCTCGGTGCTGTCGATCATCAGCGGCACGGGCACCTCGGTGCGGTAGCGCTGGATCACCCCGGTCATGTCCGCGACCTCGTCGCGACCCACGTAGGCCGTGCAGACGTCGAGCACGTGGCTGCCGTCGCGGACCTGCTCGCGGCCCATCTCGACCATGCCGTCGATGTTCCCGTCGAGCAGGTGCTCGCGGAACTTCTTGCTGCCGTTCGAGTTCGAGCGCTCGCCGACCAGCAGCACGGAGTTCTCCTGCACCAGGTTGACGGCGCTGTAGATGCTCGTGACCTGCGGGACCAGCGACGGGGTGCGCTCCTTCGGCTTCAGTCCCTGGACGGCGCGCGCGACGGCCTCGAGGTGCTCGGGAGTCGTTCCGCAGCAGCCGCCGACCAGGTTCACGCCGTCCTCCTCGACGAAGCGGCGCAGCCAGTCCGCCAGCTCTTCGGGCGTCAGCGGGTAGTGGGGGTGCCCGTCGACGAGCTGCGGCAGGCCGGCGTTCGGGAACACGCCGATCGCGCGCCGGCAGGTCTGGCCGAGCAGGCGCACGTGTTCGCCCATCTCGCGCGGTCCGGTCGCGCAGTTCAGCGAGACGAGGTCGATGGGGTAGGGGTCGAGCAGCGCGATCGCGGCGGCCATCTCCGTGCCGACGAGCATCGTGCCGGTGACCTCCATCGTGACGCTGACGAACACCGCCGTGTCGAGGCCGAGCTCTTCCTTGACCGAGATCACGCCCGCGAGCGCGGCCTTGAGCTGCAGCGGGTCCTGGCAGGTCTCGATCTGGAACGCGTCGACGCCACCGTCGGCGAGGCCCAGCGCCTGCTCGCGGTAGGCCGCCTTCAGCTCGTCGTAGCCGATGTGTCCCAGCGTCGGCAGCTTGGTCCCGGGACCCATCGAGCCCAGCACGAAGCGCGGACGCTCGGGGGTCTCGTACTTGTCGCAGGCCTCGCGCGCGATGCGCGCCGCCACGGCGTTGAGCTCGCGCGTGCGGTCCTCCAGACCGAACTCGGCCAGCGTCAGCTTCGAGCCGCCGAACGTGTTCGTCTCGACCGCGTCGCAGCCGACGGCGAGGAACGACTCGTGGATCGAGCGGATGACGTCCGGGCAGGTGTCGACAAGGATCTCGCAGCAGTTCTCGAGGCCCAGGAAGTCGCGCTCGAGCTCGAGGTCGGCGGCGTGGATCGACGTGCCCATGGCTCCGTCGATGACGAGGACCCGTTCCTTCAGGGCCTTGCGGATGTCGCGCGTCATGGTGCAGGTCAGCGGGTGCGGACGCCCGTCGCGACGAGCGTCATGAAGTGCGGCGGCTGGGGATCGCGCGCCGCGCGGTCGACGTGGGTCGAGCCGAAGCCCGCGCGCTCGAGCAGGTCGGCGAGCTCCGTCTCGGTGAATCCGAGGTGGACGTGCTCGAGCTTCTCGCGCACCCACTCCTCGGAGTGCGACAGCAGGTCGAGCACGAGCACGCGCCCGCCGGGCGTCAGCACGCGGTGCGCCTCGCCGAGCGCGCGCAGCGGGTCGCGGGCGTGGTGCAGCGCCTGGCTCAGGACGACGACGTCGTGCGAAGCGTCCGGCAGCGGCAGGTCCTCGATGTCGCCCTCGACGGTCTCGATGTTCTCGATGCCCTTCTTCTTCGCGCGCGCCTGCAGCTGCCCGAGCATCTCGGGCGAGAGGTCGACGGCGGTGACGACCTCGGCGACCTCCGACAGCATCAGGGTCAGCAGGCCGTCGCCGATGCCGAGGTCGGCGTAGCGACCGCGGGGGGCGAGCTGGAGCAGCGAGCGGGCCAGACCCTCCCACGTGCGACCCGGCAGGAGCTGCTCGCCGAAGCTCGCCGCGACGCGGTCGAAGTAGGCGCGCTTCTCCTCGCGCCGGCGCGCGCGCAGGGACTCCAGCCCGGCCACGTCGCGGGCGAACTCCGGCGTGGAGTTGTTGGCCTGCAGGACCTGGTCCCAGAGCGCCGTGCCCGGCCCGGGCAGCAGGTTGTAGAGCGCCCGGCGCCCCTCGCGGCGGTCCACGACGAGTCCGACCTCCTTCAGCAGCGTCAGGTGGGTCGAGACCCGACTCTGCCCCAGGTTGAGGATCTCCATCAGGTCGGTGCCGGAGAGCTCCTCCTGGGCCAGCAGGTTGAGGATCCGCAGCCGCGTTTCGTCCGCCAGCGCCTTGAGCAGGCGCGAGGTTCCAACCAGACCGATCATAGAATCAAGATGCTTTGATGAATGCCGTCGGGCAAGCCCCGGCGCTAGAATCGACCCCCTGACTGGGTTCCGTGTGGGATCCCTCGCGGCTGCCCGCCGTATCTGCCGCCGGCGGGGGAGCTTGGAGCGGCCCGCTCGTCGCCGGGGGCCTCCGCCCGCACCCGACCGACGGAAACCCGGCCCCACGAAGGGCTCGAGCCGGCTCCCGCCGGCGGATCCCACACGGAACCCAGTCACTTCGGGAGTGCCACCTTTGACTCATCGAGCCCACCACCCGTCGCCCTGGCGCCGTCGCGCCCCCGACCACCCCGCCGTGATCTCCGAGACCGCCTGGCACCAGCGTCGCAGTCTGCTGAAGCTCCTGGGCCTCGGAGGCGGCCTGCTGGGCGCGAGCGCCTGCGGGCTGGCGCGCAGCCAGGAGGCCTCGGCGCCCGCCCGCGAGGCCTCCTTCGACGCCTACCCGCCCTCCGACGCCTGGGTCCCGCGCTGGGCGCCGCCGGGGGGCGGCGAGCTCTACCCGGCGAAGCGCAACGCGAGCTACCGGCGCGTCGAGCGACCGCTGACCCCCGAGGACGCCGCGGCCACCAAGAACAACTTCTACGAGTTCCTGCCCGGCCGCGCGGGTGCGGTCCACCGCTACGTCGGCGACTTCGAGCCGGATCCGTGGAAGGTCGAGATCGCGGGCGAGGTCGAGGAGGAGCGCACCGTCGACCTCGACGACATCGCGCGCATCGCCCCGCTCGAGGAGCGCGTCTACCGCTTCCGCTGCGTCGAGCGCTGGTCGATGGTCGTGCCCTGGACCGGCCTGCCGATGGCGGAGTTCGTCAAGTGGTGCCGCCCGAAGGCCCAGGCGCGCTTCGTCAAGTTCGTGTCCTTCCTGCGCCCCGAGCAGGCTCCGGGACAGCGGCGGGGGAAGAACTACCCCTGGCCCTACTACGAGGGTCTGCGCCTGGACGAGGCCGTGCATCCGCTCACGCTGCTCGTCACCGGCATCTTCGGCCACGGCCTGCCGGCGCAGCACGGCGCGCCGCTGCGCGTGATCGTGCCCTGGAAGTACGGCTACAAGTCACCGAAGAGCTTCGTGCGCGTCGAGTTCACGAAGGAGCAGCCGGGGACCTTCTGGAGCGACCTGCAGCCGCGCGAGTATCCGTTCCTCTCGAACGTCGAGCCCGACGTGCCCCATCCGCGCTGGTCCCAGGCGACCGAGCAGGACATCGCCACCGGCGATCGCTTCCCGACGCAGCCCTACAACGGCTACGCGCGCGACGTGGCCGACCTCTACCGCTCGTAGTCGTCGTCCCAGTCCTCGGGGTCGGGCCTCCGCGCGCCCCGGCCGCGACCCCCGTCGTCCGCGCCGTGGACCAGCGTGATGTCGAGCGCGCCTCCCTTGGCGACGACGCGATGGCTCCGGACGCCGAGGCTCCGGGCCTCCGGCGTTCGCAGCCATTCCTCGACGCGCGAGCGCAGGATCGGCTCCTGTCGAAGATTTCCCCAGCCCCGACCCGTCACGACCACCAGACCGCGCTCCCGGCGCATCCGCGAGGCGTGCAGCTCCTGGGCCACGCGCCGCAGGGCCCGTTCCGGGGAAAGTCCGTGGAGATCGACCCTGCGGGGGCCTTGTTCGGGGTGTCTGGGGGGTACCAAGGGGCTTTTTCAGGCCTTAAACGCGAGGCCGGGGTCTTCTCCCGTACGGTACTCTCTCGATATCCCGCCAGGGACACCGGGCCGGACACGGCATCCCGATTCTCGGGCCTGACGCCCGTCCGGGTCCTCCCTCCACCTCTTTCATCCCGAACAAGGACGAATCCATGAAACAGCTCTTCGTCGGTCTGGCCCTCGTCGGCCTGTCGCTCGCCGGCAACGCCGAGGGACAGAACTGCGCCAGCAAGAAGGCCTGCAGCACCAAGGCCGCGGCCGTGGCTCAGAAGGAATGCGCTTCTCAGAAGGCCGCGACGCCCGTCGCCAACACCGAGAAGCAGATCTGCCCCGTCACCGGCAAGGTCTACGACGCTGCGCCGGTCGCGAACGCCGCGAAGACCTGTGACAAGGCCAAGACCGAGTGCGCCAGCAAGGCCACCGCGGTCGCGAACTCGCAAGAGTGCAGCAAGACCAAGACCGAGTGCACCAGCAAGGTCACCGCGGTCGCGAACTCGCAAGAGTGCAGCAAGACCAAGACCGAGTGCACCAGCAAGGTCACCACGGTCGCGAACTCGCAAGAGTGCAGCAAGACCAAGACCGAGTGCGCCAGCAAGGCCGCCGCGGTCGCCAACACCAAGGGCGAGTGCAGCAGCAAGGCCGCTCCGGTCGCGAACGCCAAGGGCGAGTGCTCCAGCAAGGCCGCCCCGGTCGCGA
>CAYGPA010000403.1:0-5388 GCA_964351535.1 uncultured Planctomycetaceae bacterium | reverse complement strand
GCCGCCGGCCTCGTGCGCTACTCCCCGGAGTTCGCCGGAGTCTGAACGTCCGGCGTCGCGCCGGCGATCAGGTCGAGCGGTTCCGAAACCGGCGCTTCGATCCGGGGCTCGACGGTCAAGGAGACCGCGCGCGGTGCCGCGCCGAAGCCCCTCCACACGACGTCCTCGCGAGACCAGCGCGGCCCGGGGCCGTGAGGTTTCCACGGCCACGGTCGCTCCTTCCTCGCGACCACGTCGTACACGCCGCGGTCGAGGTCGACCGCGGCCCGACCGGCGGCGTCGGTATCGAAGGCCCGGCACCGTCCGTCGGCCCAGAACGTGACGCGCAGGTTCGCGAGGGGCCGGCCGCTCGCGTCCAGGAACGTCGTGACGGGCGCAGGCTCCTCCGCTGCCGGCGCGCAGGCGCCGGCGAGCAGCGTCAGGATCAGGAGCGTTCGTCCCGCGGACCGGGGCATGCATCCAACGTCTCACCCGGAGCGCGGGGGCGCAAGTCGTTCCCGCGAACGGAGCCGCGCCCGGCCCCGGGGGAGGGTCGGACGCGGCTCGACGGAAGCGGTTCGTTCGGAGGCGGCGGTCAGCGGCTCAGCTTGGGCCAGTTGGCGTCGGCCGTCTTCAGCAGCTTCGGGGGGTCGGCGTTCCAGAGTTCGAGGGCGTCGACCTCGTCGTTCTTCAGGAAGAGCAGCAGGCGGTCGTCCTGGATGACGAAGCTCGTGGGCTCCACGGGGAAGAACTGTTCGATGGCGATGCCGTAGGCGCACCAGCCTCCGTAGGCCGGCTCGAAGCGCGCGGGACTCTCCAGGAAGGCCGCGCGGTTCTCCTCGCTCGCGAAGCGGTACAGGGCGCCGCCGTGGCGCGCGGTGAATTCGGTGCTCCCGGCGAGCGGTCGGCCGCCGCCCTCGGGGAAGTAGGAGACCGGGTCGAAGCCGCCGAGCGCGAGACCGTCGGGTCCCAGGTTGAGCTTGGGCGTGGCGGGCTCCTCGCCGCTGATCCGCTTCCAGGCCGCGTCGGCCTTGGGCGTCAGGTCGCCTTCCTCCTTCCACTTCTTGCGCGTGTCGTTCAGGAAGCCCTTGTAGAAGACCAGCAGGCGGCCGCTCTCGATGCGGAACGAGTCCACGTCGACCTCGACCTGCTTGCCCTGCGCCATCGCGTAGGCGCACCAGCCGCCGTAGGCGGGCTCGAAGCGCTCGGGCGTGGCGCGGAACAGCTCGCGGTTCGCCTCGTTCGCGAAGCGGTACGTCACGCCGCGGTGCGTCTCGGTGAGAGCCTTGTCGCCCTTGCTCGGCTTCTTGGCGCCCGCTTCGAAGTAGCTGACGGGATCCCGACCCTCGAGGGCCAGGCCGCCCTTCTCGAGGTTGTACTCCGCGATCGCGGGGCGCGCGTCGCCCTGGGCGCCGGCGACGGCGGAGGAGACGAGCAGGACAAGGGGGAGGAGCAGTCTCTGGATCTTCATGGTTCGTTCCTTGAGGGCCTTGGCTGGGGACGCCGCTTGGATGCCGCGACGTGGCGAGCGTTCCGGGCAATCTCGACAATCACCGCGAACTCACCCGGGTCGAACCGAGCCCGCACCCGGAGCGCGCAGACCGGCTGCTATGCTCCGAGGGCCCATGGGCGAGCTCTACGAACGCCTGGTCGCCTTCGTGACCGACAACACGCCGCCGTGGCGCACGATCGCGACCGCGGGACCCCTGGGCTTCGTCTGGGCCTGGACCCTGCTCTCGGTGGCCGGCCACCTGAAGTTGCGGCGCGGATGGCGGACCGGGTACACGCGCAAGGTGTTCCACTTCGGGGTCTTCGGGACGGTCGCCGTCCTCGAGGCGTCGCTCGGCACGCCGCACGTCTGCCTGTTCGCCGGCATGGGCCTCGTGGTCGTCGGCATCGCGGTCCTGCGCGGCGCCGGGGACGCGCGCTTCGAGGCGCTCGCGCGCGAGAAGGATGCGCCGCACCGCACGCTCTACGTGGTCGTCCCGACGCTGGCCACGGTACTCGGCGGCCTCGTCACGAACGTGTTGTTCGGACCGCTGGCCGTGGTCGGATACCTCGTGGCGGGCATGGGCGACGCCATCGGCGAGCCGGTGGGGACGCGCTTCGGTCGACACCGCTACCGCGTGCCGTCGCTGCGCGCCGTGCCGTCGACGCGCAGCCTCGAGGGATCGTTCGCCGTGCTCCTGGTCTCGGCGCTCGCGTGCGCGCTGGCCTTCGCGCTCTCTCCCGCGCTGGCCCTCTCGTCGCGCGCCGTGTGGCTCGTGCCGGTCGTCGCGCTCGTCAGCGCCGTCGTCGAGGGCGCGTCTCCCCACGGCTGGGACAACGCGACGATGCAGCTCGCGCCGGCGTGGCTCGTGTGGGCGCTCGGTTGAGCCGGGCTCGGCCCCGCTACGCGCCGTAGGCCGCGTCCGCCGCCGCCAGCGGGTCGTCCTGCGGGCGGAAGCCCTGCGTGCGCAGCGCCGTGTGCAGGGCCGACAGGCACAGCGTGACGTTGCGGCGCGTGGAGCCGGAGCCCATGAGGCCGATGCGCACGATGCGGCCCTTCAGGGGCCCCAGGCCGCCGCCGATCTCGAGGTCGAACTGCTCGAGCAGCTGGCGGCGCAGGCGGGCCTCGTCGACGCCGTCGGGCACGCGCACGGACGTCAGCGGCACGAGGCGTTCGGCGGGGGGGACGAGCAGCTCGAGTCCCATGGCCTCGAGGCCGGCCCACAGCGCCGCGGAGTTCGTGCGGTGGCGCGCGAAGCGCTCCTCGAGCCCTTCGTCGAGCGCGATGCGCAGCGCCTCGTGGAAGCCGTACAGCATGTTGATCGGCGCGGTGTGGTGGTACGCGCGTTCCGCGCCCCAGTACTGGCCGATCATCGAGAGGTCGAGGTACCAGCTCTGCACCTTGCTCGCGCGGTTCTTCACGACGTCCATGGCGCGCGACGAGAACGTCACGGGCGACAGACCGGGCGGGCAGGACAGGCACTTCTGCGTGCCGGAGTACAGCGCGTCGACGCCCCAGTCGTCCACGCGGACCGGCAGGCCGGCGACCGACGTCACGGCGTCGACGAGCAGCAGCGCGCCGGCGCGGTCGGCGATCGCGCGCATGGGCTCCATGTCGTGCAGCACGCCCGTGGAGGTCTCGGCGTGGACCACGGCGATCAGCTTGAAGCGCTTGCCCGCGATGGCCTGCTCGAAGGCCTCGGCCGGGATCCGGCGACCCCACTCCTGCTCGACGAGCGTCACCTTGGCGCCGCAGCGCTGCGCGACGTCGGCCATGCGCGTTCCGAACACGCCGTGGACGCCGACGAGGACCTCGTCGCCGGGCTCCAGCAGGTTCACGAAGCACGTCTCCATGCCCGCCGAGCCGGTGCCCGACATCGGCATGGTGCACTCGTTGCGCGTGCCGAGCAGCTCGCGCTGCATGCCGCGGATCTGGTCCATGATCTCGAGGAACACCGGGTCGAGGTGGCCGACCGTCGGGCGCGCCATGGCCGCGAGGACCGACGGCGCGACGTCCGAGGGGCCGGGGCCGAGCAGGCTGCGGGCGGGCGGGTCGAGCTGCGGGTACGGAGCGGTCATGAGCGGTCCTCGATCAGGTCCTCGAGCATCTGCTTGAACGCGGCGGGGTTCACGGCGCCGGACGAGCCCGTCAGGAAGTTCCCGTCGGGGTCGGTGAAGATCACGAACGGCAGCATCTGCGCGTCGGGCATCTTCATCATCAGCGTCATGATCTCGTCCTCGGCCTCGTCGGCGTCGACGGCCAGGGCGACGAAGTGCTCACGCAGGAGCGGCGCGATCTCCGGGTGCGGCACGACTCCCTGCACGAGGGAGCGGCAGTTGCCACACAGCTCGCGCCCGATCTCCAGGAAGAGCGGCTTGCGCGCGGCGCGCGCGGCGGCCCAGGCCTCGGACCAGGTCGTGTGCCACTCGAGCGTGCCGCGGTCGTCGAAGTGCGGGTGGCTGGAGGCGCTCACGGCAGCACGCCGAGGAAGGTCTGGGGCAGCACGCCCATCGCGAGGACCATGACGGCGCAGAACGCGGTGGCAGCGATGGCGGGGAAGCCTTCGGTGCGCGGCGGCTCGAGGCCCTCGGGCGCGGGCTGCATGTACATCGCGATCACGACGCGCAGGTAGTAGCCCAGCGCGACGACCGACAGCAGCACGGCCACGACGGCCACGCCGACCATCTCGGCGCGCACGGCCACGTAGAAGACGAGGTACTTGCCGAGGAACCCGCCGGTCAGCGGGATGCCGCCGAGCGACAGCATGAAGAGCGTCATGCCGGCGGCGATTCCCGGGCGCGTGCGCGCGAGGCCGCGCAGGGAGGCCAGGGCCGTGAAGTGCTCGCCGTCGCGTTCCAGCAGCGCCAGCAGGCCGAAGGCGCCGGCGCTCGTGAACACGTAGGCGCCCATGTAGTAGAGCGCGGCCGTCAGCGCGCCGTCGGGCAGCGGGTCGCCGGCGAGCGAGCCCGCCACGACCAGCAGCACCGTGCCGGCGTGGGCGATGCCGGAGTAGGCCAGCATGCGCTTCACGTCGTCCTGGACCAGCGCGCCGAGGTTCCCGGCCGCCATCGTCAGCAGCGCCAGCACCGCCACGGTCATCGCGGCCGAGGCGGGCAGCAGGAAGGTCGCGTTGACCAGGAAGGCGACGGCCGCCGCCTTGGTGCCGGTCGCCATGAGCACGGTCACCGGCGTGGGGGCGCCCTGGTAGACGTCGGGCACCCACAGGTGGAACGGAAACGCGCTGACCTTGAAGAGCAGTCCGGCGGCGATGAGCGCGACGCCGGTCCAGCCCACGCTCGAGTGCACGCCCTGACGCCGCAGGTCGACGAGCGACACCGTGCCGGTGTCGACGTAGAGCAGCGCCGCGCCGTACAGGAAGATCGCGGCCGCGAAGGCGCCCAGCAGGAAGTACTTCACGCCGGCCTCGATCGAGCGCGGGCGGCTGCGCCGGAAGGCGGCCAGGGCGTACAGCGGGATCGACAGCGTCTCGAGGCCGATGAAGAAGACGATCAGGTCCTGCGCGCCGGCCATCAGCATCATGCCGACGGGCGTGGTGAGCATCAGGAAGTCGTGCTCGGCGAGGAACGGCCGGTCCTCGTGGTAGTAGCCGGAGCTGAAGAGCCACGCGAGCGCCGTCGCGCACAGGAAGATCAGGCCCCAGACCGCCGTCGTGCGGTCCGCGAGCAGCGTGCCGTCGAGCACGAGCCCCGGCGGATCGAGGAAGATGCCGCGCTCGGAGATCAGCGCCGCCAGCAGCGTCAGCGCGATGAAGACCGGACGGGCGCGGCGGAGCTTCTCGAACGCGGCCGTCGCGAGCACCAGCAGCAGGCCGGCGGCCAGGATCAGGATGGGCTGGACGGCGCGGAGGGATTGCGCGTCGAAGATCGCGCGCAGCTCTTCGGGGTTCATCGTTCACCTCG
>CAYGPA010000402.1:0-5400 GCA_964351535.1 uncultured Planctomycetaceae bacterium | reverse complement strand
AGCGCGAGTACGAGGTGCTGCTCTCGGACGTGCGGCGCGCGGTGTCCAGCGGGGCGCACGGCGTCGTGCTCGGCGCAATCACCGCCGACGGCGCGGTCGACGCGCGACGGCTGCGCGCCGCGGTCGAGGCCGCGGCCGGGGCGGAGGTGACCTTCCACCGCGCCTTCGACGCCGCCCGGGACGCGACCGACGCGCTGGAGCAGCTCGTGGACTGTGGCGTGCGGCGCGTGCTGACCACGGGGGGCGCCTCGACCGCGATCGAGGGCCTCACGGAGCTGCGCGGGCTCGCCGCGAAGGCCGCGGGTCGGCTGGACGTCGTCGCGGCCGGCGGCGTGCGCTCCGGGCACGTGGACGCCTTCCGGAGCGCGGGCATCGAGCACCTGCACGCTTCCGCCGCGCGCACGGGGCCGAGCGGCATGGCCTACCGCGGCGACCTCGGCTCTCTCGCGGCCCGCGCCGTTCCCCGAGGGGACGAACTGCGGCAGGTGGACGAGACCGAGGTGCGCGCCCTCGTCGGCGCCGCTCGCGCAGGTTGAGTCCCGAGGCCCGCCGGCCACCGCGCCGCGAGAGGCGAGTCGCGGCGCAACCGTCGAGTGTCGAGGGAGCCCGCTCGTCGCGAGGGCGAGACCAGCCCGCACGACTCACCAACGGACCGGGTCGCGCGTGGGATCCGCTCGCGTGACTCCACTCGAACCCTCGGTCGGGGCGGTCTTCCCTCGGTCGTAGGAAGGGCGGAGACCCTCGACGGCGAGCGGATGGCTCCGAGCCCGTTCGGCCGCGGGGGATCCGGCAGGGACCACCGGGGGATTTCCCCACGCAACCCGGTCCGTGGCGGGGAGGAGCGCGGGGCGCGCTACCTGGCGACATCCAGGTCGAGCCGCGTCGTCTCCCCCGCGCGGAGCACGACGTCGGCGGTCGCCCGGACTTCTCCCCTGTCGAACGGCAGCACGTACACGCGGTAGCGGCCCGGGTCGAGCTCGAGGTCGAAGGCTCCGTCGCTGCCGGCTTGCGTCGTGCTGCCGCCGTTGCTCGGTCCCTCCGGAAGGAGCTCGCTGACGCTGACGTACGGCCGGCCGCGGAGCGGTTCGCCCGCGGCGTGCACGCGCCCCTCCAGGCGAGCGCTGGAGTCGAGGCGCAACACGACACTCTCCGTCGCTCCGCCGCGCACCTCGAGCCGCGCGTCGACGTAGCCGTCGGCACGGGCGCGCAGCGCGCCGTCGAGTTCGGGCACGCGCTCGAGGACGAAGTTGCCGCGCGCGTCCGTGGAGGTCGTGAGCTCGTTCGCGAAGCCCGGCGTGCTGAACTCGACCTCGGCGCCCGCGACGAGCTCTCCGGAGGGGCCGAGCACCGTGCCGCGCAGCTCGAACAGCTGTCCGCTTCCCAGGGTCCCGAGGTCGAGCGTCTCGCCCGGCGACACCGTGAGTCCGCGCAGAACGTGCAGTTTGCCGCCCGGGGGCTGCACGCAGAGGTCGAACGCGCCCGGGCAGCCGACGTACATCTCGATGCGTCCCTCCGACAGGAGCGGCGTGCCGGCGTTCCGGGACAGCTCGCCCGAGCGCGCGCTCCACGAGATCCAGTCGTCCTCCGGCGGAGCCGCGAGCTGCGCCACGAGGCGGCCGGGTGCGTCGAGTCGCACCTCGATCGGCTCGTCGCCGGGGACGCAGCCGGGGATCCGCGTGAGCCAGATCGCGGCGCCGCGCTCCGCGGTCCGCTGGTTCGAGACGGTGACGACGCCGGCCTCCGCCGGCAGCCCGCGCGCCACGAAGACTCCCAGGCCGCGCTCGGATTCGACGTGCAGCGGGACGGGGATGTCGGCGCGGCCGCCGGGGAGGAAGCGCACGCTCGCCATCTGCGGCTGGCCGCGGTCGTCGAGGACGCGAACCACGAGCTCGGCGGTGCCCTCGAGCGCGAACTCCACGGTCGTCGTCACGCCCTCGGCGACGTGCGCGCGGCGCTTCGTCGAGGAGGCTCCGTGCCACACCTCGAGCTCGTACTCGCCCGCGGCGGCGGGGAGGAGGAGGCAGCGACCCTCGCGATCGGTGCTGGCCGAGCCGCCCCCGCCGAGAGGCTGCAGCCAGGCGGGCGTCGCATCCTGGTCCACGGGTCGAGCGGCGACGGTCAGGTTCGGCAGCGGCGCGCCTCCCGCCTCGCGCACGAGTACCTCGAGGCGATAGGGCGGAGGCGCGAGCTGGAGCTCGACGCGCCCTTCGGGCTCCTCCGGGGTCAAGTACACGCTGCCGCGAGCGCGCAGCTCGGGCTCGACGCAGAGGATCCGGAACGCTCCAGGGACGTCGAGTCCGTCGAGATGGAACGCGCCGGCCGCGTCGGTCCGCGCGAACACGCGTCGGCCCAGCTCGCTCTCGACCTGGATCCGGCGTCCCTCGGCGGGACGACCGTCGGCGTCGCGCAGCAGCCCCGCGATCGCACCTTGCTGCTCGATGCGGATCACGTGGGTCGCGTCGCCGTGGACGACGAGCTCCTCGCCGTGGTGGCGCTGCATCCCCTGGCCGACGCGCAGGCGCAGCGGTACGCCGGGCGCGACGTCGCGCAGCGCGGCGACCCCCTGCGCATCGGTCGGCGCGTAGCGCGTCACGTTCTGGTCGCCGGCGCGCTGGAAGCTGCTGACCAGCACGTCGGGGAACGGACGTCCGTCGGGGAGCAGCACGGTGACCTGGAGCTGCACGCCGCGGAAGAGCTCGAGGCGCAGCGCGCGCACGTCCGGAGGGAAGAGCCCGCGCCACGTGACGAAGCCCGCGGCCGAGACGCGCAGGTCGAGCCCGCTGGGATCCTCGAGCGGGCCGGCCGGCAGCGCGGCCCGGCCGTCGGCGGCGGTGATCGCGGGCTCGCGGCCGTCGAGGACGACCTCGGCCCCGGCGATCGGCGCGCCGTCGGCCGCGGAGACGACCTCGATCGTCACTCCGCTCCGCGGAGCGGGGTGCACGCCGTCCGCCGTCGCGCGGATCGACGCGGCTGCCGGCTCCGCGACCGGGGCCTCCCGCGCGTCCGCGCGGGAACGGGACCCGGCGTCCTCCTGCGAAGGCGTCCGTTCGACCGCGGCCGGCGCGCGCCCGGTGGCGCTCGCGGGCGTACCCGCGGGCCTCCCGAGCGCCCACCACGTCGCGGCCAGTACGCCGCCGAGCAGCAGCACCGCGACGGCGGTCCAGAGACGGATCTCCCTCGAGCCCATGACCCACGTCTACGCCCGGACGCTTCGGGAGTCAGGCTCGGGCCGCCCGAAATCTCCGCCCCGGCCGAAGCCGCGTCGAAGATCGGGGCCGCGAGCGCTCGGCGGCCCGAGCGTCCGGTTTCACGCGCGCTCGGCGGCCCGAGCGCTCTGGGGCAGGACAAAGAGCGTGAGACCGCCCCCTGCGAGCCGGCTTTCGGCGGTGACCCCGGAACCAGGGCCCTTTCCCTGCGCGGATCTCGTTCGCTTCGGCGGGGTTGTTAGGATCCCGCGCCCGTGAGTGAACCCAACGAGAAGAAGCCGGGACGATCGCAGCTGCTGGTCGTCTTCATGACCGTCCTGATCGACCTGCTGGGCTTCGGGATCGTGATCCCGCTGCTGCCGATCTACTCGAAGGCCTACGGCGCGAGCGAGCTCGAGCTCGGGCTGCTGTTCGCGTCGTTCTCCGCGATGCAGTTCGTGTTCGCGCCGTTCTGGGGTCGGCTCTCCGACCGCATCGGCCGCCGCCCGGTCCTGATCGGCGGCCTGCTGGGCACGTCGGCCTCCTACGTGCTGTTCGCGTACGCGGACTCGATGGCGCTGCTCTTCGCGGCGCGCTGCCTCGCGGGCTTCTTCGGCGCGAACGTCTCGACCGCGCAGGCCTTCGTCGCGGACATCACCAAGCCGCACGAGCGCTCGAAGGGCATGGGCATGATCGGCGCGGCCTTCGGGCTGGGCTTCACGTTCGGTCCGCTGATCGGCGGCGAGATGGTGCGCTTCTCGATCGGCGCGCCGGGTTTCTTCGCCGCCGGGCTGTCGCTCCTCGCGGCGCTGTTCGGTCTGGTCAAGCTGCGCGAGCCGGCGCGGCACGAGGGCGGCCGCTCCTACGGCCTCGACACGGTCAAGCGCGCGTTCTCCGAGGGCCGCACGGGCACGATCCTGCTGCTCTACTTCCTTGCGGTCTTCGCGTTCTCCGGGTTCGAGACGATGTTCATCCGCTTCGGCCTGGCGCGCTTCCCGTCCGTGTTCGGCGTCGCCTCGACGATCGCGGACGCCTCGGTGGACGACGTCATGGCCGCGGCGCCGATCGCCGGGCGCTACATGTTCTTCATCGGTCTGATGGCGGCCTTCATCCAGGGTGGCCTGATCCGACGCCTGGTCCCGCGCTTCGGAGAGCTGAAGCTGATCGTCGCGGGTCCGTTCTTGCTCGGGCTGGGCCTCCTCATCATCGGCGTCGCGCCGGCCTGGTGGGTCGTGCTGCTCGGCTGCGCGGTGATGCCGCTCGGCTTCGGGGTCAACAACCCCTCGCTGAACGGCCTGCTCTCGCGCGCCACGGCCGCGGACGAGCAGGGCTCGGTCCTGGGCCTGAACCAGTCGCTGGGCAGCCTGGCGCGCGTCGCCGGGCCCCTGGCCGCCGGCTGGGTGTTCTCGTTCGGCGCCGGCGGCCCTTTCCTCGTCTCCGCGGGAATTCTCGGCCTCGCGACCGTACTGGCGATGGCCTACGGCCGCCGCCACGGAGCGTCGTTCGCCGAACAGGCTTGAGGGACCGTCCCCTCGGCGCCGAAACTGGCCCGAGACCGATCCCGCTCGAGAACCACCCGCCGCGAGGAGGCGCCGCTTGAAGTGCCACGAAGTCGACTACGTCATCCACGGTGACGACATGCAGCTCGTCGAGGTCACGCTGGACCTGGGCGAGAAGGTGATCGCCGAAGCCGGCGCCATGAACTACATGGAGGACGGCATCACGTTCGAGGCCAAGATGGGCGACGGCTCCGCTCCCAGCCAGGGCGTGATGGACAAGCTGCTGCAGGTCGGCAAGCGCGCAGTCACGGGCGAGTCGCTGTTCCTCACGCACTTCACCAACCAGCACAGCGCGCGCCGCATGGTCGCGTTCGCCGCGCCCTACCCCGGCAAGATCATCGCCATGGACCTCGCGCGCATGGGCGGCGAGGTCCTGTGCCAGAAGAACTCGTTCCTGTGCGCGGCCTTCGGGACGTCCGTCGGCATCGCCTTCAACCGCAAGTTCGGCGCGGGCCTCTTCGGCGGCGAGGGCTTCATCCTGCAGCGCCTCAAGGGTGACGGCCTCGTCTTCGCCCACGCGGGCGGCACGATCATCGAGCGCGAGCTGCAGGGCGAGACGCTCAAGGTCGACACCGGCTGCCTGGTCGCGTTCCAGCCCGGCATCGACTACGACATCCAGCGCGCCGGCAGCCTGAAGTCGATGTTCTTCGGCGGCG
>CAYGPA010000401.1:798-5410 GCA_964351535.1 uncultured Planctomycetaceae bacterium | reverse complement strand
GAGGAGGCGGGCGTTCTCATTCCTGATCCCGGGACACGGGATTGCCAAAGTACCGCTCCACGAATCCGGTGTCGTGCTTGCCCATGCGGAAATCGGAGTGGTTCAGGACCCGGCGCTGCATCGAGATGGTCGTCTTCGGACCCTCCACGACGAACTCCTCGAGAGCCCGCAGCATGCCGCGGATGGCCCCGTCGCGCGTGGGCCGGTGGACGAGGAGCTTGGCGATCATCGAGTCGTAGTTCGGCGGAATCCGGTATCCGCTGTAGCCGTGCGAGTCGACGCGCACTCCCGGTCCCCCGGGAGGCACGAACGTCTGGATGAGGCCCGGGGAGGGACGGAAGTCGTGGTCGGGATCCTCGGCGTTGATCCGGCACTGGATCGCGTGCCCGCGAATCTCGACGTCCTTCTGGCGGAAGGAGAGCTTCTCGCCCGAGGCCATCCGCAGCTGCTGCTCGATCAGGTCGATCCCCGTTACCATCTCGGTCACGGTGTGCTCGACCTGGATCCGCGCGTTGACCTCGATGAAGTAGTGCTGGCCCGTCTTGTCGAGCAGGAACTCCACCGTTCCCGCGTTGTGGTAGCCGGCCGTCTTGGCGATCTTGACGGCGTCCGCGCCGATCTTGGAGCGCTGGCGAGGCGTCAGCGAGGGGGAGGGTGCCTCCTCGACGAGCTTCTGGTGCCGGCGCTGGACGGAGCAGTCGCGCTCGCCCAGGTGGATCACGTTGCCCTCGCGGTCGCCCAGGATCTGGAACTCGATGTGGCGCGGGTTCTCGACGAACTTCTCGAGGTACACGCGACCGTCGCCGAAGGCCGCCTCGGCCTCGGCGCGCGCGGCGTGGAAGCCCGACTTCAGGTTCGGCTCGTTGCGCGCGATGCGCATGCCCCGGCCGCCGCCGCCCGAGGCCGCCTTGATCATCACCGGGTAGCCGATCTTCTGCGCGACCTCCTGGGCCTCGGCCTCGTCGTTGACGGGCCCGTCCGAGCCCGGAACGATCGGCACCTTGGCCTCCATCGCGATCTCGCGCGCGCGCGCCTTGTCCCCCAGCGCGGCGATGGTCTCCGGGTCCGGCCCGATGAACTGGATCTTGCAGGTGTTGCAGACCTCCGCGAAGTGCGAGTTCTCGGCCAGGAAGCCGTAGCCCGGGTGGATCGCCTCGACGTCGGCGACCTCGGCCGCCGCGATGATCGACGGGATGTTCAGGTACGACTGCGCGCCGGGGGCGGGTCCGATGCAGATGGTCTCGTCGGCCTGGCGCAGGTAGATCGCATCGGCGTCGGCGACCGAGTAGACGGCCACCGTCTCGATGTTCATCTCCTTGCAGGTACGGATGATCCGCTGGGCGATCTCGCCGCGATTGGCGATCAGGACGCGGTGAAACATCAGGCGGGGCGGATCAAGAACAGCGGTTGGCCGAACTCGACGGGCTCACCGTTCTCGACGAGCACGCTGACCACTTCACCGCGCGTCTCGGCCTTGATCTCGTTCATCACCTTCATCGCCTCGATGATGCAGAGGACCGAGTCGTCGGAGAGTCGCGTCCCGACGGAGACGAACGGCTCGGCCTCCGGGGACGAGGAGCGGTAGAAGGTCCCCACCATCGGGCTGAGGAACGGCACCGTGCCCTCGTCGGCGTCGACGCCGGTCGGGCCGTCCGCCGGCGCGGCGCGCAGCGGCCCCGCGGCGGGTGCCGGATCCGCGGCCGCTGTCGCGCCCGGATGCAGCTGCACGATGGGGGCGGCCGGCGCGGCCCCGGGTTCCGCACCGCGCTTGAGATGCACGCGCATCCCCTTCGCGGAATCGTCGATCTCGACCTCGGAGAGGTCGGCCGTCTCCATCAGCCTCACCAGGTTCTCGATCCAGCCCAGATCCATGTTCGGCGGTTCCTCGGTCTCGCGGTTCGATGGCGCCGTCCCGCCCGAGGGCTCGCGGCGTGCGCAGCATAGCGGCTCGGGGACCCCGCTTCTCCAGCCCCGATCCAGGGATGGGCCTCGGCCCCCCTGGACGCGGCCCCGGACCCCGACGGAAACCGGGCCCGGGGGCGTCAGGCTCCCTCTTCCGGGACGGTCGGCGTCCCGGGGTCCCCGGACGTCCCGGGCGCCCGCCAGGTGCCCGAGCGGCCCCCGCTCTTCTCGAGCAGCTCGACGTCCTCGATCCGGATGCCCTTGTCGAGGCCCTTGGTCATGTCGTAGACGGTCAGCGCCGCGGTGGCCGCCCCCACCATGGCCTCCATCTCGACGCCCGTACGTCCCCGGCAGCTCGTGCGACAGCGCACCTCGAGCACGTCCGCCTCTTCCTCGTGGAAGGTCACGTCGACCGCGTCCAGCGCCAGCGGGTGGCACATCGGGATCAGCTCGCCCGTGCGCTTGGCGGCGAGGATGCCGGCGACGCGCGCGACCTCCTCGATCGGCCCCTTCGGGCCGCGGCCGGCGAGGACCGAGGCCAGGAGGCCCGGGGGGAAGCGCACCCGCGCTCGCGCCCAGGCGCTGCGCTCGGTCACGGGCTTCTGCCCCACGTCGACCATTCGGGATTCGTAAGAGAGCTTCTCCGAGCCCGCGCCGGTCGCGGACTCCGACGGGTTGGCTTCGGACTCCGCCCGGGGGCGCGGACGGAGGTGCGAGAGGCGGTCGCCGGCGTCGTCGGGCATGTCGTCGGGCCTCGGTGGGTACGCGGGGCGGTGAGGCGGGTAGCACCTTGGAAGGGACCGGGGAGACTCAAAAAGATCTTCCCGGCGGCAGCGCGCGAAATCGGAGCCTACAGTACCACTCACTTTCGCTCCAAATCCCACGTAGAAGCGCCGATACGCTCGCATCGCCCTCCCCTGGAGGATCGTCTCGACCCGCCGAGGATCGCCTCCCCGGGTCGCCCGAGCGCAGGAACCAAGAGCACGTGCCCATGACTACGACCCGAGTCCTCGCCTTCGCGACCCTGGCCCTGATTCCCTCCCTGGCCCTCGGAGTTTCCTCCGCGACCGGAACTCAGGACGACTTCGAGCGCCTGCTGCGTCAGGAGCTCGCCGCGGTCGAGACGGCCCAGCCCGACGAGCTGTGGTCGCGTGCCGCCGCGGTGCGCGGCCTCGCGCGCGAGTTCGACAAGGAGCGCGTCGACGCGCTCGTGGACGCGATGCTGAAGGAAGAGGTCAGCGGCCGCGCCATGCTGCTGCTGACCGGGCTCAGCCTGCAGGGCGAGGACCCCGACCTCGAGGCGCTCGCCGAGCGACTCGTCGCGCTGCTGGACTCCGAGGACCGCTCGGTCGCGCTGGGCTCCGCCGGCATGCTGGCCTCGCCCAGCATCGGCCGCCTGCCGGCGGCGACCCGCGAGGACGTCGTCTCGCGCCTGCGCGAGCTGGTCGAGGACGGCGATCAGGACCCCGCGCTGCGGCTCGAGGCCGCCGGTGCGCTGCACGCCCACGGGGACGGCAACGAGAAGCGGCTCGCCAGCCGGCAGATGCGCGCCTTCCTCGGCTCCTCGGACGCCGATCTGCGGGCCCAGGGCGCGCTGGCGCTCGCGCGCTCCGGCGCCGAGGTCACCGGCGACCTGCTGGACGAGCTCGAGCGCCTCGCCGCGCTCCCCGGTGCCCAGGGACAGCTGGCCGCGTCGTTCCTGCGCCGCGAACGCGACCGCGAGCTCTACGAGCGCAAGCTCAAGAACCAGCGCCAGTTCTTCCAGGCCAACCCCGAGGAGATCCAGATCGACCGCCGGCCGCACAGCGCCGAGCAGCAGTTTCGCGCCGTCATGAAGATGGTGAAGGACTTCCACCTCGACGGCGACAAGGTCGAGGACGAGCGCCTGCTGGACGCCGCCATGGACGGCATGCTGCGCTACCTCGACGAGCACTCCGCCTACTTCGCGCCGCAGGAGTTCGAGCGCTTCGAGCAGGATCTCGAGGGCGAGTACGGCGGGATCGGCGCCTACGTGTCGGTGGACCGCGCCGACAGCCTGTTCACGATCACGCGCCCCATCTACTCCGGCCCCGCCTACGAGGCCGGCCTGCGCACCGACGACAAGATCGTCCGCATCGAGGAGTGGTCGACCCTCGGCCAGCCGCTCGAGGACATCATCAAGCGCCTGAAGGGCAAGCCCGGGACGAAGGTGAAGCTCTACGTGTGGCGCAAGGGCATGGACCTGAAGCACATCGAGCGGCCCACCGAGGAGATGGCCGTGACCGTGCCGCGCGGGCGCATCACGATCCCGCCGCTCGGCTTCGAGCGGCTGCCCGGCGACATCGCCGCGATCGACCTGCGCGAGTTCAGCCGCACCGCCACCCGCGAGCTGCGCAAGACGATCGAGGAGCTGCTCGCGACGGGCACCAAGGGCATCATCCTCGACCTGCGCAACAACCCCGGCGGCCTGCTCGAGGAAGCCACGTCCGTCGTCGGCCTGTTCGTGCCGAAGAACAGCCTGGTCGTCACGACCCGCAGCAAGATCGCCGAGGACGACAAGCACTTCACCCGCGACGATCCGATCGTGCCCGCGGACATGCCCGTGGCCGTGCTGATCAACCGCTACAGCGCGTCGGCCTCCGAGATCGTCGCCGGCGCCCTTCAGGACCTCGAGCGCGCCGTCGTCGTCGGCGAGCGCAGCGCCGGCAAGGGCCCGGTGCAGAACCTCCGC
>CAYGPA010000401.1:0-763 GCA_964351535.1 uncultured Planctomycetaceae bacterium | reverse complement strand
GGCCGCTCCATCCACCGCGAGTTCGACAAGGACCTGAACCTCGTCAACCCCGGCGGCGTGCAGCCCGACGTCGAGGTCGACGCGCGCGACATCGACACCTGGCGGCTGGAGGAGATGAACCGCATCAACCGCGACCGCAAGGCACGCGACTACGTCGAGAAGAACTGGGACCAGCACAGCGAGCTGTTCGGGCAGCTCGCGGTCAACGACGACCGCGACCCCGCCCGCTATCCCGGCTTCGAGGGCTTCTACCAGAGCCTCTCGACCCCGCTGCCGATGGACGACGTGCGCTTCCTGGTGCGCCAGGAGATCCGCCGCCGCGTCCAGGACGACCGCGGCCGGGAGTTCGGCTCGGCCGACTACGTCGAGGACCCGCAGGTCCAGGAAGCCGTGACCGCGCTGTTGCGCGACATGGGCAAGTCCCCGGAAGCCGTCGCCGAGTACGCCTCGACCTTCAAGCCGCGCTCGTCGGTCGGCGTGAACGTGGCCTACGGCGAGCGCCAGGACGTCGAGCGAACGCTCGAGGCCATCGCGCGCGCGCGCGACGGGGACGGCGTCCTCGACGCGGAGACGCTGCAGAAGCTCGAAGAGCTGCTCGAGCACTCGCTCGAGTAGCGGACGCGCGTCCGGGGCCGGGGCCCCCGTCAGGCCCCGGTCTCGCCCAGCGTCGGCAGCTTGGCCCGGTAGCCCTCGACGAAGATGTCGTCGAAGTCGAAGCCCTCGCGGAAGTCGTCGATCGAGTCCTCTTCCCGCTGCTTCAGCA
>CAYGPA010000400.1:0-5430 GCA_964351535.1 uncultured Planctomycetaceae bacterium | reverse complement strand
GGCTCGCGACGCCGGTCAGGTACCAGAAGGTCTTGTCCTGCTCGAACTCGAAGTACCCGCGCGTCTCGGGCAGGCCGCGCACCACGACCACGCCCTTCTCCAGCCGGCGGCGCAGCTCGGCTCGACGGCCGGCGTGGAACTCCTTGCCGAGACCGCACTCGGGGTGCCTGGCCCCGGGGCGGTCGGCCTTCACGTCGGCCGGGGAACCGGGGGCGGCGAGGACGGCGACGAGGACTGCGAGGAAGGGTGACATGGATCGGAGGATATCCGGGGCACGCGCGCAGGGGCGCCCGCAGGTCCCCAACCCGTTTCCGAACAGGAGCTTGCGCGGCTGGCGAGTCCCATCCGAGCGGGCCGAGGACCCCCGCCCAGCACGACAGGATCGTAACCTTCGGCCAATCGCTGGCCGTGGGGGCCCGGGGGTAAGGTTCGGCAGCCGTGGGAATGCTGTCGAAGGTCGGTTTGCTCGTGGGAGCCGGAGCCCTGTCCCTGGGCGCGGCGGAGCTCTACTGCCGCTTCGGACGGGACGTCGGCTACATGGCACCGGACCGCGGGGTCGTGCGCGACCGGGAGTCGTGGGGCGAGCTGGTCCACGTCTCCTCCGACCTCGAGGATCTCGCCTACGAGCTGAACCCGGGCTACGACGGCGAGACGCGCGGCATGGCCATCCACGTGAACGAGCACGGCATGCGCGACCGGGACCCGCTGCCGGACGACACTCCGGGACTGACACGCATCGCCGTGATCGGGGACTCGCTGACCTTCGGGTACGGCGTGGCGCAGGACGCCGTGTTCCCGGTGCTGGTCGAGGACCTCCTGAACGCCTCGGAGCTCGGTACCGAGCAGCGCTTCGACACGCTGAACTTCGGCGTGTCCGGGTATTCGACGCTGGACGAGGCCGTCGTCCTGCGCGAGCGCGCGCTCGAGTGGCTCCCCCGGGCGATCGTCGTCGCCTACTGCCTGAACGACCCCGAGGTCGCGCCGGTGCAGATGCTGCAGGCCCACTTCGAGGAGACGCTCTGGTGGCAGCACTCGGCGCTCCTGCGCTACCTCGCCTATCGCAAGCACGTGCGCGACGTCTCCCAGCTCGGCAAGGGCAACTACCTGAAGTACCTGCACGCGCCGGAAGGTCCGCGCTGGCCGACCGTGGTCGAGGGTTTCCAGCGGATCCACGAGACGGCCGCCTCGCGAAACATCCCCGTCGTGCTGATGATCCAGCCGTGCATGACCTTCCAGACGTGGGACGAGTACGTCTACGAGCCCGAGCACGAACAGGTCGCCGCAGCCGGACGCACGGCCGGCTTCGAGGTCCTCGACCTGCTGCCGACCTACCGCCGACACGACATGATGTCGCTGAAGGTGTCCGAGGGCGACAGCCACCCCAACGCCCTCGGCCACGAGCTCGCCGCGCACGCGCTCGCCGAGAAGCTGATCGAGATCCTGACGCCTTAGCGCTGCGCGCACGGCAGCGGAGGACGGTCGTGTGTCTCGAGCCGCGCCCCTATGCTCCACGGAGCACCACCTGCGCGCACTCGAACCCGGGGAGAACCATGAGGTCCGCCAAGAACGTACTCGTCGCCGCCCTGCTGATCTTGACCATCGTCGTCGTGATGCAGAACCAGGAGGCCGTCGAGACGAAGATCCTGTTCGCGACGATCACGATGCCGCGAGCCTTGTTGCTGCTGATCACGCTCGCTGCTGGAGTCGTCGTCGGACTCCTCCTGGGCACCCGCCTGACGAAGCTCCGATCCAAGAGCGCCTAGCCCGGACTCTTCGTGACGCGTAGATCGAAACGGCTCAACTCGGTGCCTGCCGGTGCGTTGCGGGCGCCGGCCCCGGAGGCGACATCTACGGGTCGTCGAGGACGCCGGAATTCGCAAGGTGCCAGCAGGGGCCGAGAGGCCGCCGGTCGTGCCGATTCGGCTGCGTGCTCGTGAATGCTTCGGGCTAGCCTTTCGCTCCGCGGACCGAGCGCCGGCGGTTCCACGCGGGGGCGCGAAGCGCTACAAGGGCTCGATGCGAATCGAGCGACCGACGTTCCAGGCACGCTTCCTGAAGCGCTACAAGCGCTTCTTCGTCGACGTCGAGCTCGACGACGGCACGGTGCTGACGACGCACTGTCCGAACACCGGCAGCCTCCTCGGCTGCCTGAAGGAGGGCGCGCGCGTGGTCGTGCGCGACAGCGAGGACAAGAAGCGCAAGCTGCGCTACACGTTCCAGGCGATCCGCGTCGGCCGCACGTGGGTCAACGTCGACACCGGGCTGCCGAACGCCGTCGTGTTCGACGCGATCCAGCGCGGCCGCATCCCGGAGCTCGCGGGCTACGAGAATGCGCGGCGCGAGGTGAAGTACGGCAAGAACAGCCGCATCGACGTGCTGCTCGAGCGCGGGGACGAGAAGTGCTACGTCGAGGTCAAGAACACGACCATGGCGGAGGACCGCGTGGCGCTCTTCCCCGACGCCGTGACCGAGCGCGGCCGCAAGCACCTCGGCGAGCTCGTCGACCAGGTCGCGGCGGGCCACCGCGCGGTCCAGTTCTTCTTCGTCAGCCGCTCCGACGTGGACGCCTTCCGGCCCGCGGACGCGATCGACCCGGCCTACGGCCAGGCCCTGCGCGCCGCCGCGGCGGCCGGCGTCGAGATCCTGGCCCATTCCGCGCGCGTGAGGGCCGATCGAATCGACTTGGGACCCCCGCTGGACGTGCAACTTCCGGCCTCGGGTACGCTAGAGGGCCCGAAGTCGCCCCGCCGGCGGCCTGCGCGGACCCCGCGCTGACCCGTCCAGCACTCCCCGCGGGCGCGGAAGGCCGCCCCACCCCCCCTGGAATCCCCAAACGCTCGCTCCGGTGACCCGCGCCCTGCGGTCGCAGGAGCGCCTCGACCCAGCCCTCGACGTGCAGCTCCCCTCCATTACGTTCGACACCTCGATCGGCGCCTGCGGTCTGGCCTGGACCGAGGCCGGCGTCGCGCGGGTGCAGCTGCCCGAGGCGACCGCCGCCGCGACCCGTGCGCGGTGGAGCCGGCGTCCGGATGCGAAGGAAGTCGCTCGCGCCCCGCGCGCGATCCGGGCGGCCGTGGAGCTCCTCTCGCGCTACTTCGAGGGCGCGGACGTCGACCTCGGCGAGATCCCGGTGGACGTCCGCGACGCGACCGAGTTCGAGCGCCGCGTCTACACCGCCCTGGTCGCCGTCCCGCGCGGCCGAACCTGCACCTACGGTGAGCTGGCGGCTGCAGCCGGCGAGCCGCAAGCCGCGCGCGCGGTCGGCCGCGCCGTCGGCAAGAACCCCGTTCCTGTCCTGATCCCCTGCCACCGCGTCCTCGCGGCGGGCCGCCGACCCGGCGGCTTCTCCGCTCCGGGCGGCCTGGACACCAAGGCCAAGCTGCTCGCCCTCGAGGGCGTCGTCCTCCCCGGCCGTGAGCCGTCTCTGTTCCCATGATCTCTCCCCTCCGCACCTGCCTGCTCCTCGTCGCGACCTGCCTCTCGGCCCATGCCCAGGACTGGAGCTCCGTGACGCTCACGGCCGAAGACGCCGAGCGCCCGGTCCTCATCCACTGGCAGCGCACGCTGGCCGACGCCGAGGCGCTCTCGCGCGAAACGGGCCGGCCGCTGCTGCTCGCGGTCAATGTCGACACCGAGAACGCCAGCCGCGTCTTCGCGCTGCACAAGTACCGCCGCGCGGACTTCGCGGCGCTCGTCGAGCCGTTCGTGGCGCTGATCGCCTGCCCGACGCGTCACACCGACGCCGACTACGACGAAGCCGGTCGACGCATCCCGTGCCCGCGCTTCGGCTCGGTCACGTGCGGCGAGCACGTCGCCGCGGAGCCCGCGATCTTCGAGAAGTACGGCAACGGCGAGCGCTGGGCCCCGCGCCACATCGGCGTGTCGCCCGAGGGCGAGAAGCTCTTCGACCGCTTCCTCGACCAGAACCTGACCAACGTCGACGACGCGCTGAAGAAGGTGTCGTCGCGTCCCAGCAACAAGCGCCTGAAGGGCCTGCTCTCCAGCCGGGACTCGGCGGATCGCGAGCGGCTCGAGGCGCTGTACGAGACGCTCGACCTCGACGGCAAGAAGCGCGTCCTGGGCCTGTCGGCCGGCGCGCCGTCGCTGCCCACGAGCCTCGTGCGCCGCGGCCTCATGGCGGAGGACCCCGGCCTGCGCGACATGGCCGTGCTGGCGCTCGCGACGAACGCCAACGCCGACTCCGTCGACGTGCTGCTCGCCGCCCTCGACCGCGAGGACCTGCAGGCCTCGCGCCCGGCGCTCCTGCGCGGCCTCCAGCGCCTGACCGACGAGAGCCGCGCCGCGCGGCGCGCGTTCAACGTGTACAGCGCCCTGGCGCACCCCGTCGACGACCTCTCGGGCGTGGAGTGGCGCGCCGCGGAAGTTCCCGGCCCGACCGCTCCGACCACGGCCGAGCTCGACGTCCTGTGGCAGACCGTCGACGCCGCTCCCGAGGACGCCGCGGCGCGCATCGCGCTCGCGCGCGGGCTGCTCGCGACGGCTCAGGCCGAGATGGCCGCGGGCGGCGGCTCGGGCTTCTTCGCGATGGACGCGGAGAACGTCGCGTCCGAGGCGCGCGACGCCGGCGCGAACCCTGCCGAGGCCGCCGCGGTGCTCGCGCAGTCCCACTGGCTGCTCGGCCGCACGGCGGAGGCCGCGGAGGCCGCCGCGCAGGCGATCCCGTACCTGCGCGCGAACCCCGGAGCGGCCGACGCGCCCGGCGTGCTCGAGTCCCTGGCCCGCGGTCGGACGAACGCGATCTACGCCGCCGAGGTCGCCGGACAGAACTGGCCCTCGAGCTGGCTCGCCGAGGCGATCGCCGCCTACGACGCGCTGGCCGCGCACCCGGCGGGCACGGCGGCCCACGCCGGCGCGTACGCCGACCTGCTCGGCTACCTCGACCTCGCCGCGCCCCAGGGCGAGGTCCTCGACGCGGCGCTGGTTCGCTACCCGAACGACCCCGAGCTCCACCGGCGCTTCCGCGACCACGTCGTGAAGCAGCAGGGGTTCGAGGCGCTCGAGGCCGCGTACGCGGCGTGGGACGTCGCGCCGGAGGACCAGGCCGGCTTCGACTGGTTCGCGGGCTACGCCACGCTGCTCGTGGCCGAGGACCACCGCCGCAACGACCGCCCCGAGGCTGCCGACGACGCGTACGCGCGCGCCATCGCGACGTTCGAGCGCAGCGCCGAGCGCGAGGAGAGCTTCCGCGACTCCGTCGACCACTACGTCGCGCTGTGCACGGCCGGCCGAGCTCGCGTCGCCGTCGAACAGAAGGACGTCGACACCGCGCTCCCGCTGATCCGCACCGCGATCGAGCGCCGCCCCGCGAGCGCCGAGTCCGCCGACGGCCTCGAGCAGACGCCGCTGCAGACGCTCGACCGCGTCCGCAGCGCCCTGCGCCGCGCGGAGCGCGACGAGGAGCTCGAGGCC
>CAYGPA010000399.1:1855-5444 GCA_964351535.1 uncultured Planctomycetaceae bacterium | reverse complement strand
CAGCAGGAGCAGGTGGGGGCCATCGAGCGCATGGTCATGTTCTACCTGCCGCGCATCTGCAACCACTGCCTGAACCCCGCGTGCGTCGCGGCGTGTCCATCGGGCGCGATGTACAAGCGCGGCGAGGACGGCATCGTTCTGATCGACCAGAACCGCTGCCGCGCCTGGCGCTCGTGCATCTCGGCGTGCCCCTACAAGAAGACCTACTACAACTGGTCCACGGGCAAGTCGGAGAAGTGCATCCTCTGCTTCCCGCGCCTGGAGGCCGGTGAGGCACCGGCGTGCTTCCACAGCTGCGTCGGACGCATCCGCTACCTCGGCAACGTCCTCTACGACGCGGACAGGATCAAGGCCGCGGCGTTGCGGCCCGACGGCGAGCTCGTCGAGGCGCAGCGCGAGACGATCCTCGACCCCAACGATCCGGCGGTGATCGAGGCCGCGCGGCGCTGTGGAGTGCCGGACGGCGTGATCGAGTCGGCGCAGCAGTCGCCGGTGTACCGCTTCGCGAAGGACTGGAAGCTCGGACTGCCGCTGCACGTCGAGTACCGGACCTTCCCGATGCTCTTCTACGTTCCGCCGTTGCTGCCGGTCATGTCGGTCTCCGAGGGGGACCTCGTCCGCAGCGACGTCGACGACCTGTTCGCGGACATCGAGAAGGCGCGCGCGCCCATCGGCTATCTCGGCAAGCTCTTCGCGGCCGGCAACGAGGGCAAGGTGCGCTACGCGCTGCGCAAGCAACTCGCCGTACGGATCTGGAGGCGCCACGTGACCGTCGGCGACGTGACCCGGGAGGCGGCCATGCGGGCCCTGACCGAGGCGGACTGCAGCCCCGAGGAGGCCGACGACATCTACAAGCTGACCGCGCTCGCGACCTGGGACGACCGCTTCGTCATCCCGCCGTTCCAGCGCGAGATGGCGATGGAGATGATCGCCGACCCGCACGAGCATCGCTCCTCCGCCGGGTTCGGATTCCGCGACGCACCGAGGAGGAGCTGACGTGCGCCCCGCACCGGAAGTGCACGACGCGCTCGCGCTGCTCCTCTCGTACCCGGAGGAGGTGGGAACCGGCTCGCGCTACCCCGCCGCGGTCGACCTCCTTTCGCGCGCGTGTCCCGCGATCGCGGACGACCTGCGGCGCTTCGCCGACGGTATCGGCCCCTTGCGGGCCGGTGAGCTCGAGGAGGTCTACACGCGGACATTCGACAACGTCGCCGACCGTTCGCTCGAGGTGGGCTGGCAGCTCTTCGGTGAGAACTACGCGCGCGGAGCGCTCATGGTTCGTCTGCGGGCGCTGATGCGCGAGTACGACGTTCGGGAACATACCGAGCTCCCCGACCACCTCACGCACGTGCTGGCGCTGCTCGCACGCGCTCCCGAGCCGCTGGCCAGCGCCCTCGCGTGCAATCAGGTCGCGCAGGCGGTCGAGAAGATCCTCGACGGTCTACGCGCGATCGATAGCCCCTGGGTGGGAGTGCTGGAGGCCACTCAGAAGGTGCTCCAGATGCACCAGCCGCAGAAGTCCGTCCCCTCCGAGGTCTTGCCATGAACGACTTCGTGCTCTTCGGCGTTCTGCCCTACGTGGTGGTGGTGGTGTTCCTGATCGTCACCATCCAGCGCTACCGCATGAAGGCCTTCAGCTACTCGAGCCTGTCCTCGCAGTTCCTGGAGAACGAGCAGCACTTCTGGGGCTCGGTGCCCTTCCACTACGGGATCCTGGTCGTCCTGCTCGGGCACGTCCTCGGGTTCCTGATGCCGAAGGCGATCCTCGCGTGGAACGCCGAGCCGCTGCGTCTGATGCTCCTCGAGGTCACCGGGATCGCCTTCGCGGTCCTGACGCTCGTCGGCCTGGTCAACATCATGCTGCGCAGGGTGACGCGTCGGCTGGCGCGTCGGGTCACGACTCCGGGTGACTGGGTGGTCTACCTGCTGCTGCTCGTCCAGATCCTCTCCGGCATCGGCGTCGCCGTCTTCCACGGCTGGGGCAGCTCGTGGTTCGCGACGAATCTGACGCCGTGGCTGTGGTCGCTCGTGCGGCTGTCTCCCGAGGTCCAGTACGTCGCACCTCTGCCCGTCCTGGTGAAGGTGCACGTCGTCAACGCGTTCCTGTTGATCGGGTTCTTCCCGTTCACCCGGCTCGTGCACATCCTCGTCGTCCCCAACCCGTATCTGTGGCGCCGCACGCAGGTCGTGATCTGGAACTGGGATCGGTCCCGGATCCGGAACGCAGATTGAGGGCCCAGGCGCCGCCATGAAGACACCGGAACGCTGGGACGTCGAGAACGAGGAGTTCTGGTCCTCGCGAGGCAAGGCGATCGCGAATCGCAACCTCTGGATCTCGATCCCGAACCTGCTTTGCGCGTTCGCGGTCTGGCTCTACTGGGGAATGCTGGCGAAGTTCATCCAGAAGCTGCATTTCGCCCACACGGACGTCTTCGAATTCACGTTCATGAACGACGGCGAGTCGTACATGGGCGATGAATACCGCGCGCTGCTCTTCACGCTTCCGGCCGTGGCCGGCTTGGCCGGCGCCACGCTGCGCATCCCGAACTCGTTCATGATCGCCATCTGCGGAGGCCGTAACGTCAAGTTCATGACGACGATCCTGCTGATGCTGCCCGCGATCGGCGCCGGGATCGCCCTGCAGAACCCGGAGACGCCTTTCTACGTCTTCATCGTCCTCGCGGCGCTGTCCGGGGTCGGGGGCGGGGCCTTCGCCTCGTCGATGTCGAACATCAGCTTCTTCTTTCCGAAGAGGATGCAGGGTTTGTCGCTGGGGCTGAACGCGGGACTCGGCAACGCCGGCGTCAGCGTCATGCAGTTCCTCGTGCCGTGGATCATCACCTTCGGCGCCTTCGGCGGCCTGGGCGGCGAACCCTACGACGTCGGCGGAGACTCGGTGTGGGTGCAGAACGCCGCGCTCGTGTGGGTTCCGATTCTGGCCGCGTTCGCCCTGCTCGCCTTCCTCGGGATGAACAACCTGCCGCAGCACCGCTGCGGACCCACGCCGATCGCCGTGGCCAAGTACCTCTGGCTCACGCTGCTCGGATTCGTCGGAGCCAGCGTCGGGATCGTCCTGCTCATCGCGCCCTGGGGCGGGTTTCCGGTGCTGCTGAAGACGTTCCTGATCCTGATCGTATCCGTGGTAGTCACCCTGCTGGCGATGCGTTTCCTGACGCCCAGGGAGACCAAGGAGAACCTCGTCGGGCAGTTCGCCATCTTCAGGAACAAGCACAACTGGGTCATGACGTGGCTCTACACGATGACCTTCGGCTCGTTCATCGGGTACGCCAACGCGTTCCCGAAGCTGATCGACGACGTCTTCGGCGTCATCCGCGTGGCCCCGGACGGTTCCCCGATCTCGGCCAAGTTCATCTGGATCGGCGCGGGGGTGGGGGCGTTGATCCGGCCCGTGGGCGGCTGGCTGTCCGACAAGCTGGGGGGCGCGCGTGTCACGCACTGGGACACGCTCGTGATGATCGCGGCCACGATCGGGGCCGGGTACTTCGTATCGCTGGCGAGCCAGTCCACGACGCCCGAGAAGTTCTTCCTGCCGTTCCTGCTGCTCTTCATCCTGCTGTTCGCGACGACG
>CAYGPA010000399.1:0-1772 GCA_964351535.1 uncultured Planctomycetaceae bacterium | reverse complement strand
TCTCGTGCCTGGTCGTGAACTGGTGGTTCTACGCGCGCAAGGGGGCGGAGGTTCCCTGCTGACATGTCGAGCCTCAACGCGAAGATCCTGGCCCTGCTCACGTTGCTCCTCGGAGCCATCGTCTTGACCGCAACGAGCAGCGTGCGACTGCCGGGGAACCACGCCGGCTACGAGCCCCGGCAGCCGATCGCGTACTCGCACCGCTTGCACGCGGGCGAGCTCCAGATCGATTGCCAGTACTGCCACCACGGAGTGGAGTCCAGCCGGCACGCGGGCATCCCCTCGGCCTCGATCTGCATGAACTGCCACGCGACGGTCACCGCGGGCCTCGACGCGACGCTGCGCGAGCGCGAGCTGGCCGAAGCCGAGGGGCGCGAGCCGGTCCGCATCGTCTCGCCCGAGCTGCGCAAGCTCTACGACGCCGTCGGCCTGGGCGAGGATCTCGAGCCCACCGGAGAGCCGGGCTCCCCGATCGAGTGGGTGCGCGTGCACAACGTCCCCGACTTCGTCTACTTCGACCACCGCGTGCACGTGGCTCGCGGCCTGGCCTGTGAGACCTGCCACGGCCCGGTGCAGAGCATGGAGCGCATCCGACACTACACGTCGCTCTCGATGGGCTGGTGCGTGGAGTGCCACCGCTCGAATCCCGCGCAGCCGACGACCTTGGACACCACAGTTTCAGAACACGCTTCGACCGACTGCGCGGCCTGCCACTACTGATGCACCGACCCGAAGACAGCGACCTGGTCCTTCCGTTCGAGGACGTCGAGAGCTCCCGGAGGGGCTTCCTGCAGCTCGTGGGCTTCGGGCTCACGAGCGCGGGCCTCGCCAGTTGTTCGCGCGGACCCGCGGTCCACGCGATCCCGGCGCTGGAGGCTTCGCCCGAGTTCGTTCCGGGCCGCGGCTACTGGATCGCGTCCACGTGCGCCGGCTGCGAGGCGGGTTGCGGAGTCCTGGCGAAGTGCCGCGACGGCCGGCCCGTGAAGCTCGAGGGCGCTCCGTCCCACCCGGTCTCGGCCGGCGGTCTGTGCCCTGCGGGTCAGGGTTCCATCCTCTCCCTCTACGACTCCCACCGCTTCGATGGCGCGCAGCGCGTCGTGGACGGTGCGCCGGCGGCGGTCGACTGGAGCGTCGCGGACGCCGAGCTCGGCGCGGCCTTCGAGCGCGTACGCGCGGAAGGAGGGCGGGTCCGGCTGCTGACGGGGACGATCCACAGTCCCAGCACGCGCGCCGCGATCCAGCGCTTCGTCGACGGGTTCGGGGATGCGCGGCACGTCGCGTACGACGGCCTGTCCGCGTCCGCGATCCTGGACGCGCACGCGGCGACGCACGGAGCGCGCGTCCTGCCGCGCTACGCCTTCGACCGCGCGCGGACGATCGTGGCCTTCGACGCCGACTTCCTGTCGACCTGGATCTCGCCCGTCGAGTTCACGGCGGCCTACACGGCCGGCCGCGCGCTCGAATCGGACGCTCCGCGCATGTCGCGGCACTTCCACCTCGAGGCGCGCACGTCGCTGACGGGCTGCCGCGCGGACGTGCGGCGTCGGCTCGCGCCGCGCGACGCGGGCGCGGCGCTCAGCGGCCTCTGCGACCTCCTCGAGCAGCGCGCCGGCGTGCAGGGACGTCTGGCGGGCGCCGCGCAGTCGGCGCCGGAGGCCGAGCTGCTCGCGCGGATGGCGGACGAGCTCTGGAGCACGCGCGGGGAGAGCCTGGTCGTCGCGGGCGCGAACGACGTCGCGCTGCAGGTCCTCGTGAACTACGCCAACCACCTG
>CAYGPA010000398.1:0-5447 GCA_964351535.1 uncultured Planctomycetaceae bacterium | reverse complement strand
ACAGCACGATCCCGTCCGAGTACGTGCTGATGATGCACTTCATGGACGAGGTCGACGTCGAGCTGCAGCAGAAGATCGGTCGCTACCTGCGCGCCCGCCAGGGAGCCGACGGCGGGTGGCCGCTGTACCCCGGCGCCGAGCTCGACCTCTCCTGCACGGTCAAGACGTACTGGGCCCTGAAGCTGATCGGGGACGAACCCGACGAGCCGCACATGGTGCGGGCGCGCGCGGCCGTCCTCGCCCGCGGCGGCGCGAAGAGCTGCAACGTGTTCACGCGCATCTCGCTGGCTCTCTTCCAGCAGATTCCGTGGCGCGGGGTTCCGTTCCTGCCGGTCGAGATCGTGATGCTCCCGCGCTGGTTCCCGTTCCACCTCAGCAGGGTCTCGTACTGGTCGCGCGCGGTCATGGTGCCGCTCGCGATCCTGTGCTCGCTGCGCGCGCGCGCGAAGAACCCGACCGGCCGCGACATCCGCGAGCTGTTCACGACGCCGCCCGAGGAGGAGCGCGAGTACTTCAAGGTGCGCTCCAGGCTGCACCGCACCTTCCTGAAGGTCGAGCGCACCGTGCGCTGGTTCGAGCCGCTGCTCGCGCGCGCTCTTCGCAAGCGCGCCCTGAAGCGGGCCGAGGCCTGGTTCGTCGAGCGCCTGAACGGCGAGGACGGCCTGGGCGCGATCTTCCCGGCCATGGTCAACGCCTACGAGTCGCTGGCCGTGCTGGGCTACTCCGCCGACCACCCGCTGCGCATGCGCGCGCGCGACGCGCTGCGCAAGCTGCTGGTCGTGCGGCGCGACGACGCCTACTGCCAGCCCTGCCTCTCGCCCGTCTGGGACACCGCCATCACCTCGCTGGCGCTGCAGGAGAGCGATCCGCGACGCGAGGACGAGGTCGTCCAGGACGCGCTACTGCGCGGCCACGTGTGGCTCCTGAAGAACCAGATCCTGAGCGGCCCCGCCGACTGGCGCCAGACGCGGCCCGACCTGCGCCCGGGCGGCTGGGCTTTCGAGTACGCCAACCCGCACTACCCGGACCTCGACGACACCTCGATGGTGCTGTGGGCGCTGCAGGGCGCGGACCCCGAGCGCTTCGCGGAGTCCATCGACCGCGGCGCCGAGTGGCTGGCCGGCATGCAGTCGCGGGACGGCGGCTTCGCGTCCTTCGACGCCGACAACACCCACGACTACCTCAACCACATTCCGTTCGCGGATCACGGCGCGCTGCTGGACCCGCCGACCGCCGACGTCACCGCGCGCTGCGTGACCGCCTTCGCGCGCGTCGGGCACGACCGCTACGCTCCGCACCAGCGGCGCGCGCTCGCGTTCCTGTGGGCCGATCAGGAGGAGTCCGGCGCGTGGTTCGGGCGCTGGGGAACCAACTACGTCTACGGCACGTGGTCCGTGCTCGCGATGCTGGACAGCCTCCCGCCGGGCCAGGTCGAGGCCGACCGCGTCCGCCGCGCCGTGGACTGGCTGAAGAGCGTGCAGCGCGAAGACGGCGGCTGGGGCGAGTCCAACGACAGCTACGCCGACCCGACGCAGGCCGGCCGCGCCGAGCGCAGCACCTCGTTCCAGACCGCGTGGGCCCTGCTGGCCTTGATGGCCGCGGGCGAGGGCGACAGCGATGTCGTGCGACGCGGCGTCCAGCACCTGCTCGCGACGCAGGGCGAGGACGGTCTCTGGGACGACCCCGAGTACACCGCCCCCGGCTTCCCGCGCGTCTTCTACCTGCGCTACCACGGCTACCGGGCGTACTTCCCGCTGTGGGCGCTGGCGCGCTACCGCAACCTCCGCGCTTCCGCGCGCGCCGGGTGATGCGCAGGCTGGGGGTCGTCGCGGCCCTGCCGAACGAGGCGCGGACGTACGACGCGCGCATCGGCGTTCCGGGGGAGCCGTTCGAGCTCGAGGACGGGCGCGTGCTGCTCGTCTCCGGCGTCGGCCCCGAGCGCGCCGCCGCCGCGGCCGCGCAGCTCGTGGCGCTGGGCGTCGAGGCGCTCGTGAGCTGGGGGACGGCCGGTGCGCTCGGGCCCGAGCTGCGCAACGGCGACCTGATCCTGCCTCCGTGCGTGCGCGTCCCGGGCGCGCAGGACGTGCGGACCGACGAAGCCTGGAGCGCGAGCCTGGCGCGCGCTCTCGCGCCGGGCCGCACGCGCGTCCACGTCGAGGCGCTGGTCCAGAGCGACGTCGTGATCGCGGACGCCGAGCACAAGGCGCGCCTGCACCGCGAGGCGGACGCGATCGCCGTCGACATGGAGAGCGGCGCGCTGGGCGGCGCGGCGCGCGACGCCGGGCTCCCGTTCCTCGTCGTGCGCGCGATCTGCGACACCGCGGACATGGTCGTCCCGCGCAGCGCCAAGGTCGCGATCGACGGACACGGCCGCCTGCAGCCGCTGCGCCTCCTGCGCGCGCTCGCGGCGCGGCCGGTGGAGGCGATCGACCTCTGGAGACTCGACCGCGGCTTTCGCGCGGCGCGGCGCACGCTGCACGCGGTCGTCTCCGCGGCGGGACCGCACCTCGGTCGCTGAGACGCGCGCGGCGCGGCGGCGACGGCCGAGCGCGCCTCGACGCGCAAATCCCTTGGCGACCGGCGACCCGGCGGCGAGACTAGCCCGAAGTCGTCATGAGCATGCAGCCGAAACGACACGACCGCCAGCCTTCGGCGGCCTCGCGTCGATCCACAGGGATGATCTGGAGCCTGGCCGCCGGCCTCGGGCTCGCGCTGTCGGGCTGCGGTGCCGTCCGCGCGGTCAAGGAGGCGCCGGCCGCGGCGGGGCGGGCGATCACCGGCACGGAGAAGCCGCCGGCGCCGGCGCCGCTCTCGGAGCTGCACATGGTCGTGCTGCGCCAGGGGGACGCGATATCGGACCGCGTGCGCGCCGCGGCGGATCGTTTCGCGACCGCCGCCGGCACGCCGGAGGCGCAGATCCAGGCGGTCCGGTGGCGCCTGGAGGCGTCGCGCACCGCCTTCGAGCAGGCGACCGGCCCGGTCCCCACCGCGAGCATGCTCGACATGTTGCTCTACAGCACCGCGGCGCGCGTGGCGCACGAGCGCTACTGGATGCCGGAGGTCTGGGGCGAGGCGGACCGGCCGATGTTCGAGGCCTTCCAGGCGCTCGAGGCGGACGCCATTGCGATCCTGGAGCGCTACTGCGACTCCGAGCAGGCAGAACGAGTTCAGGAGCTCGTCTCGCAGTGGGTCGATGAGGAGTTCATCCCCCGCAAGGACGCCCTGGCCTCGCTGCCCGCGTTCACCGACCTCGCGACCGCCTTCGAGAATCGCAAGCAGAGCGGCGGGCTCTTCGGCTTCGTCCGCCTCGACCCCTTCGCCGGCCTGGAGCCGGTCGCGCGCGAGGTCGCGCTGACGCGGCAGTTCGGCGAGCGCATGCTCTACTGGACCGAGCGCTTGCCGCTGCTCCTCGACGACCAGGTGGAGCTCGCCTTGCTCGAGGCCCGGCGCCAGCCCGAGGTGATGCAGGTGCTGGCCAACGTCGACCGCGTGTCGCGCGCGGCCGAGGAGCTCTCGGCGACCGCGGCGGCCCTGCCGGATCAGGTCTCCGCCGAGCGCGAGGCCGCCCTGAAGCAGGTCGCGGAGGAGCTCACGGCGCAGCGCGAGGGCCTGGTGCGCGACCTCCAGCAGGTCGAGGAGCCCGCCCACACGCTGCTGTCCGACTCGACGGCGACCCTCGCGGCCGCGGAGCGCATGTCGACCGCCACGACCGAGCTCGTGCGCGAGGTCGACGCCTTCATGGCGCGCATCGAGGCGATGAGCCCGGACGAGCCCGAGCCCGCCGAACCGGGCAGGCCGTTCGACATCACCGAGTACGGCGACACCGCCGACCGGCTCGCGGCCGCGTCCGTCGAACTGCGCGGACTCGTGGCCGAGACCGGCGCGAACCTCGAGAGGGTCGACGCGATGGTCGACACGAGCCTCGTGCGCGGCGAGGAGGCCGTCGACCGCGTCCTCCGCGGGGTGCTGGTCGTGGGGTTGCTCCTGATCGCGGCCGCCGGCGTCACCGCGCTGCTGGTCCGGCGCCTGTCCCGGCCGCGCTGACCGAGGTCGCGACCCGGGTCGAAGGACGGCTGCTACGGCTGGCTGAGCAGGAGCACCTGCATCGCGACGCGCGTGGCGTCGTACTCGGGGTGCAGGATGCCCAGGTCCGTCGTCTCGAGCGGATCGGTCGAGAGGTCGTAGAACTCCCACTCGTACGGATTGCCGCCGACCTGGCGCCGCACGAGCTTCCATAGCGACGCGCCGTCGTCGCGCAGGTAGTTGAGCTCCTCGAACACGCTGGGCTGGTGTCCGTTGGGGCGGTGGATCTGCGCGTGCGACCAGGCGCGCGGGCCGATCCACGCCGGCTCGGTCAGCGCGCGCGCGAACGAGAACGAGTGCGACGAGACGCCGGCCGCGCCCGGCAGGTCGGCGAGCTCGAGGAACGTCGCGAAGAGGTCCGTCGCGTCGACGAGGCCGTCGTAGGTGCGCCCCGGCGCCACGACGAGCCCGTGCGACCCGCAGGCGTCGGGGTGCGACGCGACGATCAGCGGCACGCGCACTCCGGTCTCGTAGACGGTCTGCTTGGCGCGCAGCGGGTCGTACGGCGCGCTCGAGTACCTGGCGGTCTCGTCGCCCGGTTGGTGCAGCGGGTGCCCGAGCGGGTAGCGCACCTCCGCGGGATCGATCGCGAGGGCGTTGCCGTCCGTGCCGTTGTCTCCGACCACGACGATCAGCGTGTCCGCCCGCTGCGCCGGCGGGATGGCCTGCAGGAGTCGGCCGAGCTCCGTGTCCAGCGCCTCGAGGGTCGCGCGCAGCACCGTGTTCTTCGTGTCGACGGCGGCCGCGCCGAACCCGTGCAGCGGCGGAGGCGGCCAGTTGGCGGCGTTCAGCGGCAGATGGCAGCCGTTGAACGCGACCCACGCGAAGAAGGGCTCGTCCGCGGTGGCGAGCCAGTCGGCGGCGCGGTCCACGGTGTAGGTCGTCGCGTACGGACCCTGCACGATCGTGCGGACGCCGTCCTCGACCCACTGGAAGAAGTAGTAGCCGCCGCTGGGCGGCGCCTCGATCCCGCTGAGGTTGCGGGGAATGCCGCGCCACTCGTCGAAGCCGAAGGCGTCGAGCGGGTGGTCGTCCATCGTCCCGCCCTGGTCGGGATCGAGCCCCAGGTGCCACTTGCCGAACGCGATCGTGCGGTACCCCGCGCCGCGCAGCAGAGTCGGCAACGGCAAGAGCGTCGGCGCCGGAGGGACGTTGGCCTCGTCGAAGTCGAGCCCGCGGAAGGCGGTGGCGGCGATGTCTCCTTGGCCCGTGATGAACGGGTACTGGCCCGTCAGGATGGCGGCGCGCGTCGGGCTGCACTTCGGGAGGGCGCGCGCCTGCGTGAAGCGCACGCCGCAGGCGACCAGCGAGTCGAGCACCGGCGTGTGGGCGTACGGGAAGCCGGCTGGATCCGTGTACTGGTT
>CAYGPA010000397.1:0-5464 GCA_964351535.1 uncultured Planctomycetaceae bacterium | reverse complement strand
GCTCCGGTCGCGAACGCCGGCTGCTCGCTGAAGAAGGACGGCTCGGCCTGCCCGACCAAGGGTGCCAAGCCGGTCGCCAACACGGCGAAAGGCGCCTGCAGCACCACGAAGCAGGCCTGCAGCAGCAAGTCGAAGCTCGACAGCTGATCGAGGCGTCCCTGTGCGGATAGGAGGGGCGGGCCGCTCGCGCGGCTCGCCCCTCTTCCGTGGGCGGCCGACCTTCCCGGGACGCGGACGGGGGGCCGGGGAGCCGCAGTCCCGGGCGAATTGACAGCGGCGGACCCGCGGTGTCCAATCGCCCGCCCGTGAACGAGCCGCGCCCTCTCCTGACGACCGACCGCCGACCCGCCTGGGTCCTGGTCCTGTTCCTGGTGAGCTGCCTGCTCGGGCAGCTGCACCACGCGAACGAGCGGCACGTCGTCTGCGACGAGCACGGCGAGGTGACGCACGAAGTCGCGCACGCGCACGGAGCGCGGGCGTCGCACGCGCCTCACCGAGCGCACGGAGACGTGCACGCGGCGCACGGGGACGAGAGTTCCGGCCCCGAGGTCGCCGCCGATCCCGTCGAGGGCGACGGCCACCACCACTGCCCGATCGCGTCGTTCCACCGCGAGGACCTCGCCCCGCTCGACGCCTCCGGCGCGCGCCCCGAGCTCGCCGCGGAAGCGCCGGGCGCTGCCGAGCCCCGCCGAGTCCTGCTCGGCGCCGCGGATCGCTTCCGCCTGGCGCCGAAGCAGTCGCCACCTGCCTGAAGTCGCGCCGGTCCCCCCGGCGTCCGGTCTCGCCTCCCCCCGCCGTCCGCGGACGAGCGTCGGCTCCGCGCCTCCGCGAGAGCATGCCCCGGGGGAGTTCCGTGTCCCGCGGCAGCTCGATGCTCGAGCTCGCTCGCGGTCCCGAACCGAACGACTTCACGACCTCATGCAGATCTCGGCAGGACTCCCATGCAGCTTCGCAAGACTCTCCTCTCCGCCTCCGCGCTCGCCGCGCTGACCGCCTCCGCCTCGGCTCAGGCCGGCATCACGAGCCCCGGCATGCCGCGGCGCAGCTCCTTCAGCCAGATGGCCCAGGACTCCAAGTTCGCCAACAACTTCAACCCCGCCATCGGCGGCGTGCTCGACACGCTGGCCGACTACGTCTCCTCCGACGTCGAGGAGGACGGGTTCGATCTGAGCTTGCGCGTCTTCGAGCTGACCGCGGCCGCCTTCGTGGACCCGCGCGCGTGGGTCTACGCCGTGATCGTGATGAACGAGGAGGAGATCGAGCTCGAAGAAGCCGCGGGCACCTACGTCGGCTTCGAGGGCAACTCCACGCTCAAGGCCGGCCGCTTCTTCGTGGACTTCGGCAAGCAGATGCAGCTCCACGAGCACGACCTGCGTACGTTCGATCGGCCGCTGCCCCTGCGCGCGTACCTCGGGGGGGAGCTCGCCGGTACCGGGCTCCAGTACGACAACTGGTTCGCGGCGGGCGACAAGACGCTCGTGCGCTACTCGTTCGGCGGCTTCGCCTCGCTGACCGGCGAGATCGAGGAGGACGACGCCACCACGCTGGCCTCGCCCTTCGACGAGGACCGCAAGCAGCTCGACGAGCTGGCCTTCACCGGACGCATCACCGCCGTTCGCGACGTCGGCGACACCGGTCAGCTCCAGAACGGAACGTCGGGGCGCTTCATTGCCGAGTACGGCTTCGAGTTCGAGCCCAGCGGCGACCTGGTGGAGGGCCTCTCGAACACCGTGGTCGGCCTGGACGCCACCTACTCGTGGACCAACGACGAGGCCACGCGCAGGTGGACGGTCGGGACGGAGGTGCTGGCGTCTTTCGGCGACATCGGCGCCGAGGTGCTCGACGGGGGCACCCCGGGCAACCCCGCGGACGACACCGTCGCCCCGATCGACGACGACGTCCTGGGCTTCTTCGCCTTCGCCGACTACGCCTGGAACCAGCAGAACAGCGTCACCCTGCAGGTCGCCCACGCGGAGCTGCCCGAAGCCGGGCTTCCGGAGGTGACCGAGGTGGACCTGTACTGGAACCGCTTCTTCTCGGACTTCCACCGCCTCCGCGCCGGCGTGACGTACGCCGACTTCGAGGCCGGCGACGACGCCGTCCGCGTCGGGATCCAGTACACGCTGTGGCTCGGTCCCCACTCCCACGGCGCCAACTGGTAGGTGAACGACATGAGTGGACTCACACGAAGGAACCTCGCCCTGGCCGCGCTCGCGAGCGCGCTGCTCGGCGGTCTCGCGGCTCCGGCCGCCGGCTCACCGCGTCCGCGCGGCGAGCGTCTGCGCGTCGTCGCGAGCATCCCCGACCTGGCCGACGTGGCCCGCCGCATCGGCGGAGACCGCGTGGAGGTCACGTCGATCTGCCGCGGCCGCGAGAACCTCCACACGGTCTCGCCGCGCCCCTCGCACCTGATCGCGCTCTCCAAGGCGGACATGCTGCTCGTCCTGGGACTGTGGGCCGAGTCGGCCTGGCTGCCGAGCATCGTGCGGCGAGCGCGCAACGCGCGCATCGACCAGGGTGCGCCCGGGTTCGTCGACTGCGCGGAGGGCTGGGAGGCCATCCAGGTCCCCGCGTCGATGAGCCGCATCGGCGGCGACCTCCACCCGGGCGGCAACCCGCACTTCAACCTGGACCCCCGCGGCGGACGCCAGATCGCGGACCGCGTACTGGCCGGCCTCGTCGCCGTCGACCCGGACGGCCGCGAGGGGTACGAGCGCGCCCACGCGTCCTACGTCGAGGAGCTGGATGCGGCCATGGAGCGCTGGGCCGAGATCGCGGCGGACTGGAGCGGCCGGCGAGTCGTCATCTACCACCAGGAGTTCAACTACCTGCTGCGCTGGTACGAGGTCGAGATCGTGGCGGCCCTCGAGCCCAAGCCGGGCATTCCCCCGACGCCGGGACACCTGGCGCAGGTCATCGCCACCGTGCGCGAGCGCGGCGCGGCAGCGATCGCGACCGGCGGGTGGTCCAACAACCGCTACGTGGAGGAGGTCTCGCGCGAGACCGGCGTCCCCGCGGTCGAGCTCCCGACCATGGTGGCGGGCGTCGAGGGCGCGGACTCGTGGATCGAGATGATGGACGTGGTGCACGCGCGCCTCGACGAGCTCCTGGGATCGAACGAGTGAAGGAGCCCCTCTTCGAGCTCCAGGGCGTCGATCTCGGCTACGACGGCCGGCCCGTCCTGCGCGGGATCGACCTCGTGGTCGAGGCGGGCGACTTCGTCGGCATCCTCGGGCCCAACGGCGCGGGCAAGACGACGCTGTTCCGCGGGCTGCTCGGCTTGATCCGGCCACTGGCCGGGAGCCTGCGGCGCGCATCGGTGCCGATCGGCTACGTGCCGCAGCGCGAGACGCTCGACGCGATCTACCCCGTCACGGTCGAGGAGGTCGTCCACATGGGCGCGTACGGCCGCCTGCGCGGTTGGCGCGGATTGCAGCGCGAGGATCGCGAGCTCGCGCGCGCGTGCCTCGAGCGCGTGGGCCTCGCCGACCGCGGGCGCACGGCCTTCTCCGCGCTGTCCGGCGGCCAGCGCCAGCGCGCGCTGATCGCGCGGGCGCTGATGGAGAAGCCGCGGGTCCTCCTGCTCGACGAGCCGACGAGCGGCGTCGACCGCGAGGCCGTGCGCTGGATCCTGGCGCTGCTCGAGGAGCTGCGCGGAGAGGAGAACCTCGCCATCCTGCTGGTCAGCCACGACCTGCCGCTCGTGCGCCGCGCCGTGCGCGAGGTGCTGTGGGTCGCCGACGGCGGCGTGCGGCGCGGCACGCCCGAGGAGATGCTGCGGCCCGAGGTGCTGGGCGGCCTGTACCTCGACGTCGGCGCGGCGGGAGGCGGGAGCTGATGCAGGTCGGCTGGGCCCAGATCCTCGAGCTGTTCGGCTACGGCATCCTGGCGGGCCTCATCGCGGGCGCGGTGTGTCCGCTCGTCGGCTGCTTCCTGTTCGTGCGGCGCACGAGCTTCTACGGCCTGGCGCTGCCGCAGTTCGCCGCGGCCGGAGTGGCCTGCGGGTTCGTCGTGATGCCCTGGTGGATCGCCCACGTCGGCCTCGGGGACCTGAGCCTCGAGGAGGCCATGGGCGACTCGCACGCGGCGATGAACTACCACCTCGCGTGGGCCGTGCTGTTCACGTTCGCGGGCCTCCTGTCGCTGACGTGGCTGAACCGGCGCGGCGGCTCCGAGGTCAACCGCGTGGCCGCGGCCTTCGCGCTGGCGACGGCGGCGACGGTCCTGTTCGCGCACTCCTCGGTGTTCGGCGAGGTCTACGTCCACGAGCTGCTGCAGGGCGTGATCCTCGCGATCGACGTCCACCAGCTCGAGATGGTCGCCGCGCTGTTCGGCGCGATCCTGCTGGCCGTCGTCGTGTTCCACCGCGACTTCCTGCTGATCAGCTTCGACCGCGAGTCGGCCGTCGTGCTGAAGAAGCGCGTGCTCGGCGTCGAGGCGCTGCTGGTCGTCCTGACGGGCCTCTGCGTCTCCGTCGGCACGATGACCGTCGGCCCGATGATCCTCTTCGGCCTGCTGGTGCTGCCGCCGCTCGCCGCGCGGCACTGGGCGCGCTCCATGCAGGGGTTTTACGTGCTCTCCAGCGTGCTGGGCGTCGTCGCCGTCCTGGCCGGCGTCTACGCCTCCCTGCGCCTGGACTGGCCCACGGGGCCGACCGTGGTGGCCGCCGCGGGCCTCGAGCTCGTCCCGAACCTGGTCGGACGGCGGCGCTCGGGCTGAGTCGCGGCGGAGTGCCCCTTCGGTGGCTGCCCACAGGGCTTAGGATGGGCCCGTTCCCCGCCCAAGGTGGTCGGGGACGCTCCACGGAGCCCCCCATGAGAATCCATCGCATCCTGATCGCCGCCGCCCTCGGCGCGCTCGCCCTCTCCGCCCTGCCGATCTCCGCTTCCGTCGAGGAGACGAAGCAGACCGACGCCCAGGTGATCGAGGCGCAGCTGCCCTCGTACCCGCTGACCAAGTGCGTCGTCGGCAACCTGCCCCTCGACCAGAAGGGCGCGCCCGTCAACGTCGTCCACGAGGGGCGCCTCGTGCGCTTCTGCTGCAAGGCCTGCGCCGGCAGCTTCGAGGAAGACCCCGCGAAGTACTTCGCCGTGATCGACGCGGCCGTGATCGCGGACCAGGGCCCGCGCTATCCGGTCGAGACCTGCATCGTCTCCGGCGAGCCCCTCGAGGACGTCGTCGACGTCGTGCACGGCACGCGCCTCGTGCGCCTGTGCTGCAACATGTGCAAGAAGGAGTTCGCCCGCGACTCGGCGTCCTACATGGCCGAGCTCGACAAGGCCTGGATCGCCTCGCAGCTGCCGACCTACCCGCTCGAGACCTGCGCGGTCAGCGGCGAGAAGCTCGGCTCCATGGGCGACCCCATCGACGTCCTCTACGGCACGCACCTCGTGCGCCTGTGCTGCAAGGGCTGCAAGAAGAGCCTCGCGAAGAACCCGCAGGCCGCGCTCGCGAAGGTCGCCGA
>CAYGPA010000396.1:0-5474 GCA_964351535.1 uncultured Planctomycetaceae bacterium | reverse complement strand
CGCTGCCGCCGAGCTTCGCGACGGGCGCGCTGGTCGCGTGGCTCTCGCCGCGCAGCGCGGCCCTCGCTCGCTTGCGCGAGACGGTCCTGCGGCGCGGTGCCGCCCAGGTCGGTGGCGCGAGCATCGGAAGCGTTCCGCCCGCATCCACGTCCCCCTGGTTGCTCGGAGGAATCGCCATGACGTCGAAGCTCGTGATCATCCCCCTCGTTCTGCTGGCGGCCGCCGCGGCCTGGAAGCTGTTGCCCGAGCCGGCGGAGCCCGCGGTGCCCGTGTCCGCGCGGGCGGCGGAGCGGACTCCGGCGGAGCTCGTCGCGCCGCCGGCGGCCGCGACGGCCGCGGAGGCGCCCGAGGAGCGCGCGGAGGTCGCCGTGGTCGAGGAGCCGCCCCGCACCGACGACGCGTACCGCGCGGCGCTCGCGGGCGTGCGCGGGCGGGTCGTCGAGGCCGACGGAACTCCCGTTGCGCGCGCGCCGATCGCGCTCGTCGAGCTCGAGCCGATGCACATCCTCTCGGGCGCGCCGGGAGCGGGTCTCGAGGCTCTGCGGTCCCCCACCATGCTGGCGACCGCCGGGATCACCGACGACGAGGGTCGCTTCGTCCTGCGCGGCACGCGGCCGCACGCGGTGCACGCCCTGGCGGTGGATCCGCGCGGGCCGCGCAGCTCGCTCCTCGTGCTCGAGCGCGCGCTCTCGAGCGCGGAGGTGGCGGACCTCGGCGACCTCGTGCTGGCGCCGGCGGCGGAGCTCACGGGACGCGTGGTCGACGCGGCCGGAAGGCCGGTGGCGGGCGTCCGCGTGCGCACGATGCACCTGCCCGAGGCGATGCACGTCGCCGAGCTGCGCCCGCTGGCGGAGCTGCGCGGGGAGAGCGCCCTCGCGCTGATCGACGACGACGAGGCCGCGGTCATCGAGCTGCACGCGTGGATGCGCGACGCCGTCGAGTCGCTGCCCCTGCCGACGACGCGCACCGACGAGTCGGGTCGCTTCCGGCTGCGCGCGTCGTTCGCGCCCGAGGCGATCCTGATCGCCGACCACCCGGGGCTCGCCCCGGCCGTCGCGGGACCCTTCGCGCCTCCGTCCGCCGTCAACGAGCTCGTCGTCGGCGACGTGCTCCTGGGATCGGGTACGCCGCTGGAGGCCCAGGTGCTGGACGCCGCGGGGCAACCGGTCGACGCCGCCGAGGTCCTGCTCGGGCGCATTCCGCCGGACGACGGCTTCGGCGTCCTGCACCCGGCCGCGGCGCTCGGCGCGGGTCGCTACGGCGTCGCGGGCCTCTCCGACCAGGGCAGCGCGATCGCGGCCGTGCGGATTCGCGCGGGCGAGCGCTGGCACGTGACCGTGGTCGAGGACGGCGGAGCCGAGTCCGTCGAGGTGCGCCTCGGCGCCGAGCTGCCGGTCGAGCTCGCGGTCCGCGACGAGCAGGGCCGAGCCGTCCGCGGCGCGACGTTCTCCTGGATGCCCTGCTCGCTGCTGAGCGACGACCGCGAGTTCACGTGGCTCGGGCGCAGTCTCCCGCTCGCCGCGGGCGAGTCGAGCGCCGGACGCTACCGGACGATGCTGCCGGAGGGCGAGCACGTGCTCTGGGTCACGGTCGGCACCGTCACGTCGCGGCACGAGCTCGAGATCGAGTTCGCGGGCTCCGCCGCGGACGAAGCGCTTCCGGTGGAGCTGACCGTCGGAACGCCCCGCACCCTGCAGGTCGTCGTGATCGACGCCGACACGGGCGAGCCCGTCCCGCGCGCGCGCATCACCGTCGTGAACGACAAGCGCTGGCCCGAGGTCCGATCCGGAGCGACGACCGACGCGCAGGGCGCGGCCGCGCTGCCCGCCTTCGCGACGCGGGAACAGGACCTGCTGCTCTCCGTCCAGCACCCCGCGTACGCGACCTCGACGCAGCCGCTCGCGGCCGGCGACGAGCAGCGCGTGGAGCTCTCCCGCGGCGGCCAGGTCGTCGGCACGCTCGAGTTCACGGGGCCGCGCCCGGCGCAGAAGCTCGTCTTCAACCTGCGCGACGTCACGCGCGGCTGGAGCTCCACGGGCCGCATCGCTCGGTTCGCGCACGTGAACGCCGACGGCACGTTCCGGCTCGAGCACGTCCCGCCGGGGCGGTACGCCTGGGAGGTCGCGACGAACTTCCTCGCCGACACGCTGCCGCTCGCGCTGAGCGGCCGCATGGAGGACTACTACGACATGGACAAGGGGCATTTCGAGGACACGTGGGCCCGCGGCGAGGTCGTGGTCGCCGCCGGCGAGGTCGCGCGCGTCGACCCGGGAATCGAACCCCGCGCCGTCGGCTCCGCGGCGATCGAGGGCCGCCTGACGGTGCACGGCGAACCCCGCGCGGGCGCGCTGATCGTGCTGAAGAGCGAGGAGGACGATCGCGTGGCGCGCACGTCGGTGCGGGGCACGTTCGCGTTCCGCGAAGTGGTTCCGGGCGAGGTGGAGCTGGTCGTGGCCCACCTGAGCTCGGCCCTGGGCTCGATCGCGCGCGACCGGAACCTGCGGCGCGAGTTCGAGGTCGCGCCGGGCGCGGTCGAGTTCGTCGAGCTCGAGCTCACGCCCACGGAGGTCTCCATCGAGGTCCTCGGCGGCGGCCAGCCGCTCGCCGACGCGCGGATCAGCATCGGCTCCGACGACGGCCACGTCACCGCCCGCTCCGACGTGAACGGCCGCGCGCGACTGCAGCCGCTGGTCGCCGGCGCCCTGAGATGGCAGGTCGTCGCCGAGGGTTGGGTCCCGGCGAGCGGCGAGCTGCACGTGGAGTCGGGGGCGACCGACACGCACGTGCCCGTCGAGCTCGAGCCCGCCGCACCCTTCGCGGGCCAGGTCCTGTGGAGCGAGTTCTCCGCCTCGCCCTACGCCATCCTCGACGTCCGCGTCCCGGGCGAGGAAGACGTCCGCGAGCGCGTGCGCGTGGGCGAGAACGGCGAGTTCACGCTGCGCTGGCTCGGCCCCGGCGAGTACGAGGCCGTCTGCCGCACGCGGGACGCGAAGAGCACTCCCCTGCGCTTCGAGATCCCGCACGGCGGCGCGACCGGCGCCCACCTGGCCTTCCAGTCCGAGGCGGACTAGCCCGAACGATCCATGAGCACGCAGTCGAAACGACACAACCGGCTGGCTTCGCCAGTCTCTCTGCCCCTGCCGGCACCCTGCGAACACCGGCGTCCTCGGCGACCTGACCCGGCGTCTTCGCCGATCCATACGGCAGGCTGCTGCGGGGCCGGCGCTCGCAAAGCACCGGCAGCCACCGAGTTGAGCCGTCTCGATCCACGCGTCGTGAATCGTCCGGACTAGCGCCGCTACGGCGCGCTGGCGTACGGCTCGACGACGCGGTCCTCGGCGGCCGCGGCGTCGAGCCACGCGCGCACCCAGGGATGTGCGAGCAGCGCGTCGCGGTAGGTCGCGGCCGGGCCGTCGAGCGGAACTCCGTAGGTCACGAGGCGGCTCGCGACCGGCGCGTAGAACGCGTCGGCCGCGCACCACGAGCCGAACAGGTACGGCTCGTCGCCGCCGAACTCGGCGCGCGTCTCGGCCCACATCGCCGCGATGCGCTCGACGTCGGCCGCCGCCTCCGGTCCGCGGTCGCGGAACGGCTTGCGGGCCGAGCAGTTCATCGGCATCTGCGTGCGCAGGCCGGTGAAGCCCGAGTGCATCTCGGCGCACAGCGAGCGCGCGCGGGCTCGGGCGCGCCGCTCCGCGGGCCAGAGGCCGGCGTCGGGCGCGAGCTCGTTCAGGTACTCCGCGATCGCGAGCGAGTCCCACACCGCGAAGTCGCCGTCGTGCAGGATCGGCACCTTGCCCACGGGCGAGTGCCTGCGGCGCTGCGCGCGGTCCTCGTCCTCGTCGAGCCACAGGGGCTCCTCGCGGAACTCCAGCCCCGACTGCTTCGCGAGGAGCCAGCCGCGCAGGGACCAGGAGGAGAAGTTCTTGTTCCCGATCACGAGTTTCAGGTCGCTCATGCCCCGAAGGTAACGAACGGGACCGGTCTCGGCAGCGTGGTGGGACAATGCCGCTCCGGCGTGGACTCGCGCTCGATCCAGTCCGTAGACTCGGACGCCGTGAAGGAGGAGAACGAGCCGGGGACCGAGGCCTCCCCCAACTGGGCGCAGCTGCACCTGTGGCAGATCCAGTCGGTCCGCGACGTGCTCGTCGTGGCCGGACTGTTCGGGCTCTTCCTGCTCGGCGAGCGCCTCAGCATCGTGACGGTGCCGCTGACGCTGGCGCTGCTGTTCGCCTACCTGCTGGAGCCCGTGGTCCTGCGCCTCTCGCGCCTGCGCTGGTTCGGCCGCCGCGGCGCGACCAGCGCCGTGCTCGTGCTCGGCACGCTCGTCGTCGTGATTCCCGTGACGCTCGCGTCCGCGCTGGCCGTGGTGCAGGGCGCGCGCTTCGCGGAGACGCTGGCCCAGCGCACCGGCGCGGTCCTGCGCAGCGTCGAGACGCCCGAGGACGCGGCGCTGCGCGACGCCGTGGGGTCGGGCGCGTGGGGCTCGATCCGCGACTTCGTCGTGGAGGTGAAGTACGAGGCCCAGGCCCAGCGCGGCGAGGATCCCGACCTCGAGCGCCGGCCGGAGGGCCGCGCCGCCGCGCTCCTCGGAGTCGACCCGCGCGACGCGGCGCGCCTGCTGAACTTCGCGCTGGAGTGGACGCGCGACAACGCGGCGGAGATCGGCAAGAAGGCGCTCTCCGGCGGCCGCAACGCCGTCGACGTCGGCAAGGGCGCGGTCTTCGCGGCGCTCACGACGCTGACGACGATCGGCAAGCTCGTGTTCGGCGCGTTCCTGACGGCCTTCTTCTTCTACTTCTTCTCGTCGGCCTGGAAGGACTTCGAGGACTTCACGAAGCGCCTGATGCCGCTCGAGAACCGCGCGCGCGTGGTCGACATCCTGCGCAAGATGGGCCTCGCGATCTCCGGCTTCGTGCGCGGCCGCGTGACCGTCGCGTTCGTGCTCGCGATCTTCTACTCGGTCGGGTTCCTGCTGATCGGCGTGCCCATGCCGCTGATCCTCGGGCCCGCGATCGCCGTGCTCTCGATCGTCCCGTACGCCGCGCTGCTCGGCTTCCCGTTCGTGATCGTCTTCCTGTGGCTCGAGCCGCACGAGGGCATCCGCGGCGCCACGTGGTGGGTCCTCGTCGCCCCCATCGTCGTCTACCAGATCGGCCAGCTCGCCGACGACTACATCCTGACGCCCGTGATCCAGGGCGAGGCCACGGGCCTCGACACGCCCGTCATCCTGTTCGCGTCGATCGCCGGCGGCGCGCTGTTCGGCTTCTTCGGCCTGCTGGTCGCCATCCCGCTGGCGGCCTGCATCCGCATCCTGATCGTGGAGGTCTTCTGGCCCCGCGTCCGCGAGTGGGTCGAGGGCCGCGCCAGCGACATCCTGCCGCTGGACGAGGGCTGAGGCCTACTTCGGGTCGGTGTCCGCCCCCGAGCGGGCCAGCAGCTCGGCCAGCTGGGCCTCGATGCGGTCGAGGCGC
>CAYGPA010000395.1:0-5487 GCA_964351535.1 uncultured Planctomycetaceae bacterium | reverse complement strand
CGTCGCGCTGGCGCCCGACGGCCTGGCCTTCGTGCGGATCGTTCCGCGGACGGACGTTGGTCGCGTGGCGAGCTTCCGGGTCGATCCCGCCGGACTCGTCGAGGAGTCCGTCGAGGTCAACAACGACGCGACCTGGGTCGCCCGGTGACCCACCGGTCGCGGCCGCGGCTCCGCGCGAGCGCTCGGCCCGGCTGGCGGCACGCATCGACGAAGCGGGCGGCCTCGTCGCGTTGCGGCTCGTCGTCGGCTTCGCTCCGCCGCGGCGAATCCGAAGCGCAGGTCAGGGGGCGATCAGGAACGTCGCCGCATCGGTGAGGGAATCCCCGAAGCCCGCGGGATCGGCCGTGTCGCGCTGGCTGAGCTGCACGAAGACGCGCTGCCCCGCTGTCAGTTGCGGGTCGGTGCCGCCGCGGATCAGGGCGTTGAAGTTGCGCGTCCACACCCCGGCGCAGGGCGGGTTGCCCTTGTTCGCGGCGATCTTGGGCGGCAGCCAGCGCTGGAACGGCGCCTTCACGCACAGCTTGCCGCCGTGGAAGTTCAGGTTGGCCTTCTTGAAGCCGTACACGAGGTAGCCGGCCTCGCCGGGAATCGTGTCGAAGGCGCGCACGCGGAACGTCGTGCTGATCGTCGGACTGGGGATGCCCTCGACCTGCAGGAACGGCACGCAGCCGATCGAGTTGACCTTGCCGCTGCAGTACGAGTCGGTCGGCGGTGAGCCCAGGTCGAACACGAAGGCGGCCCCCTCGGTGAACGGCGGCCCGCCGCCGCCCAGCTCCTGGGAGGGCGCGCCGATCAGTGCGCGCATGTTCCACACGTCCACCGCGGAGCCGAAGTTCGAGTTCGGCGTCGTGTTGGCGCTCGTGATCACCTCGCGGTGGACCCAGCCCGAGGTCTGCTTGTCGAGGACGTAGACGCGCTCTTCGAGCGTCGAGACGAGGATCGTCTCGTGGACCGCGGTGACGTTGATTCCGAAGAACTCGGAGGCCGTCGGCGTCGGAGCCGTGAGCGTGGCCACTTCGCTCCAGGCCGAGCCGTCGTGCTCGTAGACGTGCACCGAGCCCTCGGCGCCCGGACCCGCGGAGTCCCCGACGAACAGGCGGCCGTCGTGGTACTCGGTTCCCGCGGCTCCGAACCACACCGTCGGCACGTCGGGCAGGATCGTCTGGACGCGCGTCCACGTGCCTCCCTGGAGCTCCCACACGTCCACCCTGTCGCGGCCGCCGACGAACAGGAGCTCGCCCGTCTCGTTCGCGCCGATGCTGGTGCCGTAGTTCGAGAAGCCGGTCACGTTCGGAAGCAGCAGGTCCTCCTGGCTCCACGTGGTTCCGTCGAAGGTCAGGACGAACACGGCTCCGTCGGTCGTTCCGTTGGGTCCATTGTGCCCGAGGGCGGAAGCGAAGATGCGATCGCCCCGCAGCAGGAGCCGTCCCCCGACGCCGTCGAGCGGGGCCGCGTCGACGGGGAGCACGTCGTGCAGGAGCGTCCAGCAGCAGCCGACCTTCTCGAAGACGTGGACGACGCCCGAGCTGCCCTGACCGGTCAGCGCGTTCCGGAGCGGCGAGCTGACGATCAGCCGATCGCCCTCGATGTCCACCTGCGACCCGAAGTGCGCGTTGTTCTGCGGGCTGTCGGGAAACAGCGCCGCCTCGAGATTCCACGTCGTCCCGTCGAACTCGTAGACGTAGGCGGAACCCTGGTCCTGCGTGCCGGGCGGGTCGGTGTTCGGCGCACCGAGGACCGCGACGTCGCCCCACAGCGCGAGGGTCGTCGCGAAGCGATCGTCGGTCTGGAGACCCGGCGGCGAGAACATCGCGGTCTCGGTCGCCTGGGCCGAGGCGGTTCCGCTGCCGAGCAGCCCGGCGAGTGTCACGGCGCAGGCGAGACCGAGGTGGAATCGGGGAGCTGCGGTCGGCGTGGTCATGAGGGCCTCCGGTTGGCGCTGGTGTCGGTGGGGACTTCGACACGCAGCGTACGATGAGTGGGCGTTCTCGGGGGCCCCGGGAGCTCAAATCACCCCATCGGGACTGTCCGGGTTCCGTGTTGGATTGCGGCCCCCTGGTCGTCGTAAGTGATTGTTATAAATTCATTTGTGATTGTGAGGCGCTCGCGCAGGCCCCGCGTCGGAGCCCCCGGGTCGCTCCGCGGCGGCTGGCGGTCTCCGGGCCGCCCGCTCGATCTCGGATTCCACACGGAACCCAGTCCGTCCCGCTGGGCCGCGCGGGCTTGCTCCCGGCCCCGCACCGGGAAGAATGGGCCCGCGATGACCCCCGGCAGTCCCGAGACCGAGCCCCGCCCGTCCGGCCGCATGGTCGTGCTCTCCGGCCCGTCGGGCTGTGGCAAGAGCTCCATCGCCCGGCGGCTGCTCGAGGACCCCGCCTTCCGGTTCAGCGTCTCCGCCACCACGCGCCTGCCGCGCCCGGGGGAGGTCGACGGGCGCGAGTACCACTTCCTCTCGCGCGACGAGTTCCGCGAGCGCGTCCGGCGCGGGGAGTTCATCGAGTCCGCCGAGGTGCACGGGAACATGTACGGAACGCTGCGCGGGCCGGTCGAGGCCGACCTGCAGGCGGGGCTGCACGTGCTGCTCGACGTCGACGTCCAGGGCGCCTTGCAGCTCAAGGCGCAGGGGGTGCCCGGCCTCTACGTCTTCATCGCGCCGCCCAGCTTCGAGGAGCTGCGTCGGCGCCTCGTCGGCCGCGGGACGGACGCGCCGGAGGTCGTCGAGCGGCGCCTCCAGAAGGCCGAAGACGAATACCGCGAGCGGGTGAAGTACGATCACGTCGTGGTGAACGACGACCTCGAGCGCGCGGTGGCGGAGGTGAAGCGGCTGATCGGCGCCGCGGAGGCCTCGTCGTGAGCCGCGTGCTGCTCGCCGCCGGTGGGTCCGTGGCGGTCTACAAGGCCTGCGACCTCGCCAGCCGCCTGGCGCAGCGCGGCCACGCCGTGCGCACCGTGCTCACGCGGCGCGCGGCGCAGCTCGTCAGCCCGCAGCTCTTCGAGGCCGTCACCGGCGAGCCGTCCCACGTCGACGAGTTCGACGCCTCGCGGCGGGGGGCCATGGACCACATCGACCTCTCGAGCTGGGCCGAGGTCCTCGTCGTCGCGCCGTGCAGCGCGAACCTGCTCGGACGCCTCGCGCTCGGGCTGGCCGACGACCTGCCCACGACCGCCGCGCTGGCGCTGCCGGCTTCCGTGCCGCGGCTGATCTGCCCGGCGATGAACCCGAACATGCTCGGGGCGCCGGCGACCCAGCGGCACCTGGGGCAGCTGCGCGAGGACGGCTGGCACGTCTTCGAGCCCGACGAGGGCCACATGGCCTGCGGCGTCGCGGGTCGCGGGCGCCTGCCGGATCCGATCGCGATCGCCGATCGGGTCGAGGAGCTGCTCGCCTCGTGACGCCCGCTCGTCCTCGCTCGACCGCTCGCGCGAAGGACCGCGCCCGCCGCAAGCCGCGCCTGGTCGTCACGGCCGGGCCGACGCGCGAGTACATCGACCCGGTGCGCTACCTGACGAACGAGTCGTCGGGCCGCATGGGCTTCGACGTCGCCGCGGAGGCCGTGCGCGCCGGGTTCGCGGTCACGCTGGTGGCCGGTCCGGTGGCGCTCGAGACGCCGGCCGGCGTCCAGCGCGTGGACGTGGTCAGCGCCCGCGACATGCTCGCGGCGACGCGCGCGGCGTTCCGGGAAGCCGACGCCCTCGTGATGGCCGCGGCCGTGGCGGACTGGCGCCCGCGCCGCCGGCACCGCGGGAAGTGGCGCAAGGTGGTCGGGGGGGACGACACGGCCACGCTGGACCTGGTCAAGAACCCGGACATCCTGGCCACGGTGGCGCGCTCGAAGGGCGCCCGGCTCGTGATCGGGTTCGCGCTGGAGACCGGCGACGGCAAACAGCGTGCGCTGGGCAAGCTGCGGCGGAAAGGCGCGGACTACATCGTCCTGAATGGCCCTTCGGCCTTGAATGCCGAGCGTACGAGCGTGACCATCTTCGACAGGGAAGGAAACGCGCAGGAGATCGCCCGCAAGGCCAAGCGGGAGGTCGCGCGCGCGCTCGTCGATCTGGCCGTCCGCTGGACGACCGTCGACGCCTCCGTCCCGACCTCAGCGAGGTAGTGCACGCCGCGCGGCGCGCCTGCTCCGCCCGAACCTCGAAGCCCCTCGAAGACACGCCAAGGAGCCGCGACCACCGCCATGGGTCGAACTGGATCGCGCAAGGGTCGCAAGAAGCCCGCCCAGGAGCCCAGCGGGATCCTCGGCCGGCTCGGTCGGGCGCTGCGCGGCTTCCTGTTCGGCGATCCGGCGCAGGGCGAGGCCCTCGACCGCGCGCAGGAGATCAAGGGGCTCTTGATGGTCGGGCTGGCCGTGTGGCTCCTGATCTCGCTCGGTTCGTACTACACGCCGTTCGACGACCCGCTGGCCGAGGGGCGCAACTGGGGCGGCCGCCTCGGCTTCCACGCCGCGGGCTTCGCGCTGTCGGCGGCGGGTCTGGCCGGCTACCTGATCGGCGTCCTCACGTGCCTGTGGGGCGTGATCGTCGTCGCGCGCCACCAGGTCGCCTGGGCCAGCCTGCGGATGTTCGGCGCGATCAGTTTCGTGCTCTCCGTCGCGTTCCTGCTGCAGCTCGCGCTGGGCGAGCGCCTCGTTCCCAACGCGCGGTTGCCGTACGGACCCGGCGGCTGGATCGCGCTGGAGGCGTCGCCGTTCCTGCAGGACAAGTTCGGAGTTCCCGGACTGTGGGTGCTCCTCGTCCTGACGATCGTCGTCTCCTTCATGCTGGCGACCGAGATGGCGTTCCTGCCCGCGCTGATCTCGTTCGGCGAGTGGGCGCGCGAGCGCCGCGAGGAGCGCGGCGAGAGCGTCTTCGCCGCCGTGTGGGCGTGGTCGCGCCAGCTCGCGCGCGGCCTGTGGGACTTCATGCGCGGCGCGGGCCTCGAAGCCGAGGCCGCCGGCACCGCCGGCTCGGCCGCGGGCACGCGGACCAAGCCGCGGGCGGACGCCAAGCCCCGGACCCAGGCGACGAAGCGCAAGTCCAAGGCGCCGGTGATCGAGGAGGACGAGGAAGAGGAGTGGGAGGACGAGGACCCCGAGGCCGAGTACGAAGAGGAGTACGAGGACGAGGAGCCGGAGGACGACGAGGAGGAGTGGGACGAGGACGAAGAGGCCTACGACGAGGAAGACGAGTACGAGGACGACGAGGACGAGTACGAATACGAGGACGAAGAAGAGGAAGAGCTGACGCCGGCGGCGAAGAAGTCGAAGTCCAAGTCGACCCCGCCGGCGAAGAAGGCGGCGGCCAAGAAGTCCGTCGTGACGCTCTCCAAGAGCCTGCCCTTCGACCCGCCCAGCCCGCCCAAGGGGCCCTGGAAGTACCCCCCGCTCGAGCTCCTGCTCAAGCCCGAGCGCGACCTGACGCTCGACAACCGCCGCGTCGAGGAGTCCGCCAACAAGCTCGAGCACGTGCTGCAGAGCTTCCGCGTCGACGCGCAGGTCGTCG
>CAYGPA010000394.1:0-5491 GCA_964351535.1 uncultured Planctomycetaceae bacterium | reverse complement strand
CCGTAGGTGTTCGCGAGCTTGTCGAAGAAGCGCTGGCGCGCGTCGAGGATGCCCTTCGCGTCGAAGCGCTTCGGCAGCCACGGCGCGCCGCCGGAGACCTGGTACCAGCGCAGCGCGTCGACGCCGTGCTCCTCGATCACCTGCCAGGGGTCGACGATGTTCCCGAGGCGCTTCGACATCTTCACGCCGTCCTTGTCCAGGACGAGCCCGTTCACGAGGCACGCGCGGTACGCGGGCCCGGCCGGCAGTCCGGCGTCGGGCAGGTTCGTCACGAAGGCCGCGATGGCGTGCAGCGTGTAGAACCAGCCGCGCGTCTGGTCGAGGCCCTCGCAGATGTAGTCGGCCGGGAACTGGTCGCGGAGGCGCTCGGCGCTGCCCTCGACGTGCGGCCAGCCCTGCTGGGCGTAGGGCATCGCGCCGGAGTCGAACCACACGTCGGCGACCTGCTTGGTGCGCACGGCGCGCTCGCCGCAGTCGGGGCACGGGAACGTGACCTCGTCGACCCACGGCTTGTGGCGCTTCTGCCACTCCTCGTCGGCCTCGACGGGCGCGCCCGCGAGCCGCTCGAGGTCCGCGAGGCTCTCGACGGCGGTGACGTGATCCTGCGCGCAGACCCAGAACGGCAGCGGCGTGCCCCAGTAGCGGTCGCGCGACAGGTTCCAGTCGACGTTGTTCTCGAGCCACTCGCCGAAGCGCTTCTCCCCCACCTCGGGCGGCAACCACCGGATCTGGCGGTTGTAGGCCAGCATGCGCTCCTTCATCTCCGTCGTGCGCACGTACCAGGCGTCGGCGGGGAAGTAGTAGAGCGGCGTGTCGCAGCGCCAGCAGTGGGGGTAGCTGTGCGTCTCCTGCGCGTCGTGGAACAGCAGCCCGCGCTCGCGCAGGTCGCGGCGCACGAGCTTGTCGGCGTCCTTGAAGAAGGTGCCCTCCTCGACCGCCGCGGCGTTCGACCCCGGCGCGCGCACGTCCTGCAGGAAGCGGCCGTTCGGGCCGACGCCGAGGATCGTCAGGATGCGGTGCGTCTTGGCCGTCTCCCAGTCGTCCGCGCCGTAGGGCGCCTGGTGGACGATCCCCGTGCCGTCCTCGACGGTCACGAAGTCGCCCGGGACCACCGTGTGCATGTTCGCGCGCAGCTCGTCGCCGCCGTCGGGCACCGGCTCGAGGTGGTGACCCTCCATGGGTGCGAAGAGCGGCTCGTAGCGGCGACCGATCAGGTCGCGGCCGGGGTGGCGACCGAGCTCCTCGAACTCCTTTCCGAGCACGGCCTCGGCGCGCTCGGCGACGACCCAGACGATCTCGTGGCCCGCGGAGCCCGGCTCGGCGCCCTTCTCGACCGGTGCCGATACTCGCGCGCGTACGTACTCGCAGTCGGGGTGGACGGCGAGGGCGAAGTTCGACGGCAGCGTCCAGGGCGTCGTGGTCCAGGCCAGGATGCTCTCGGGGCCGTCGGGAGCTTCGGCGAGCCGGAAGCGGAGCGTCACGCTCGGGTCGAGCACGTCGCGGTACACGCCCGGCTGCCCCAGCTCGTGGGACGAGAGCCCCGTGCCGCAGCGGCCGCAGTAGGGCAGCACGCGCTTGCCGCGGTAGACCAGGCCCTCCTTCTGGAAGCGCGCCAGCAGGTACCACAGCGAGTCGACGTACTGCGCCTCGTAGGTCACGTACGGGTGCTCGTAGTCGAGCCAGTAGCCGATGCGCTCGCTGAGGCGCTCCCAGTCGTCGCGGTACTTCCAGACCGACTCGCGGCACTTCGCGTTGAACTCCGCGACGCCGTACTCCTCGATCTGCGGCTTGCCGCTGATGCCGAGGGCCTTCTCGACCTCGAGCTCGACCGGCAGGCCGTGCGTGTCCCAGCCCGCCTTGCGGTCGACGCGCCGGCCGCGCATCGTCTGGTAGCGGCAGATCGTGTCCTTCAGCGTGCGCGAGAGCACGTGGTGGATGCCCGGGCGGCCGTTGGCGGTCGGCGGGCCCTCGTAGAACACGAAGGGCGGCGCGTCGGCGCGGGCGCGCTGGACGGCTCCGAAGGTGTCGTCCCGGCGCCAGCGTTCGAGGACCAGGTCCTCGCCGCGCGCGGGCGACTTCTTCAGCTCGGCGGGCAGGGACGGGTAGCGTTCGTGTTCGGCGGCGCTCATCGCGCGCGCCGTTCTACCACCCCTGGGCGCGGATTTCCGCCGCGATGCGCTCCGCCAGCGCCAGGGCGCGCCGGCCGTCCTCGCCGGTCACCTCGGGCTCGCGGTCCGCGCGCACGGCGTCGAGGAACGAGGCCAGCTCGGCCTGCAGCGGCCGCTCGGCGCCCTCGAGCTCGAGCTCGACGACCTCCAGCAGCTCCCCGAGCACCGCCTCGGCCTCGGCCGGCGGCGCGTTCGGCGCGAGCTCGGCCATCCGCGCGCGCGCCTCGGCCCAGCGCGGACCCTTGCGGACCAGCAGGCCGTAGTTCTTGTGGAAGTCGAGGCTGACGTAGGAGTCGCCCGAGAAGATCCGGAAGCGCCGCATGGGCTCCAGGGACGCCCGGCTCGCGGTCACGTTCGCGCGCGCGCCGCTCGCGAACACGAGGCGCACCGAGGCCATGTCCTCGCGGTCGGTCAGGATCGCGCCGCCCGCGGCGTCGAGCGAGACGACCTCGTCGTCGCCCAGGAGCTCCAGCACGAGGTCCAGGTCGTGGATCATCAGGTCGTGGACCACGCCCACGTCGGTGCTGCGGAAGCTGAAGGGCGCCAGGCGGTGGACCTCGAGGAAGCGCGGCCGCAGCTTCAGCTCGCGCAGCTTGCGCAGGCCGGGCTGAAAGCGCTCGACGTGCCCGACGGCGAGCTTCGCGCCGCCGCGCCGCGCCGCCTCCAGGATGCGATCGGCCTCGGCGGTGTCCGGCGCCAGGGGCTTCTCGACCAGGCACGCGACGCCGCGCTCGAGCAGCGGGATCGCGACCGCCGCGTGGTGGACGGTCGGGACGGCGATCGAGACGGCGTCGAGGTCGTCGGGCAACTGCGCGACGTCGGTGAGCGCGCGCGCGCCGGTCTCCGCGGCCAGCGCCGCCGCGCGCTCGGCGTCGGCGTCGACGACGCAGACGAGCTCGGCGCCCGGGTTCTCGGCGTAGATGCGCGCGTGGAAGCGGCCGAGGTGGCCGACCCCGATCACCCCGACCCGCAGCGGCCGCGACCCGTCGGTCATGCCGTGCGCGCTTCGCCGAGGATCCGCTGCACGCCCTGCGTGTAGTGCTCCTCGCGCAGGCACTCGCGGTAGCGCCCGTGGCTGCCGCGCTCGATGTTCTCGAGGAACTCGATCAGCTCGATGACCGGCGGCGTGGCGTTCTCGTGCTCGCGCAGGCGCTGCAGCGTGCGGCGGCGCGGGTTGCCCGAGCGGTAGATCTCGCGGTGCGCCCAGCGCAGCGACTCGATCTCGGCCTCGGTGAAGCCCTCGCGCCGCAGGCCGGTGTCGTTCACCTTCCACACGCGCGTGCCCTGCCCCTCGACCAGCATGAAGGGCGGCACGTCCGTGGTGATCTTGGTCATGCCGCCGGCGTAGGAGTAGCGACCGAGCGTCACGAACTGGTGTACGCCGCAGGTGCCGCCGAGCTTCGCGCCCTGGCACATGTGCACGTGGCCGCCGATGATCGACCCGTTGGTCAGGTGCACGTCGTCCTCGACGACGCAGTCGTGCGCGACGTGGCTGCACGCCATGAAGAGGCAGCCGTTGCCGATCTTGGTCACGCCGCCGCCCTTGACCGTGCCGCGGTTGATCGTCACGAACTCGTGCACGACGTTCCGGTCCCCCATCTCGAGGATGGTCGGCTCGCCGCGGTACGTGACGTCCTGGGGCGCGCCCCCGAGGCTGGCCTGGCCGACGACGACGTTGTCGCGGCCGAGGGTCGTGTGACCGTCGATCACGACGTGCGGTCCGATGTGCGTGCCGTCGCCGAGACGAACGGCGGGTCCGAGGACGACGTAGGGGCCGATGACGACGTCGGCGCCCAGCTCGGCGCCCTCGGCGATCATCGCGGTGGGGTGGATCTCGGTGGCCATGGGCTGATTCGGAGTAGTTCGACGATCAGGCGTCGACCATGGTGAACATGAGTACCGCTTCGCAAACGACGCGTCCAGCAACGGTTCCCTTGGCCCGCACCTGGGCCGTGACCCCCTTCATCCGGAGGGTCTCGACCTCGATCCGGAGCTGGTCCCCGGGCACCACGGCGCCCCGCAGCTTGACCTTGTCGATCGACCAGAGCACGGCCAGCTTGCCCGTGTTCTCCAGCTTGCGCAGGAGCAGCACGCCCGCCAGCTGGGCCATGCCCTCGAGCTGCAGCACCCCGGGCATCAGCGGCGAGCCCGGGAAGTGGCCCTGGAAGAAGGGCTCGTTGATCGTGACGTTCTTGATGCCGACCGCGCGCTGGTAGCCCTCCATCTCGATCACGCGATCGATCATGATGAAGGGGTAGCGATGCGGCAGCATCTTCATGACCTCGCGGATGTCGAGGCCCGTCTCGCGGCGCAGGACGCCGTCGGTCTCGCGCGCCTTCATCACGGCGTCGAGGCGTCGCACGAGCTCGGCGTTCGTCGCGTGGCCCGAGCGCGTCGCGATCACGTGCGCGTAGAGATCGGCACCCAGGAGCTGCAGGTCGCCGAGCAGGTCGAGCATCTTGTGCCGCACGGGCTCGTCGGCGATGCGCAGCTCGGTCATCGGGTCGCCGAGCACCACGGTGTTCTCGCGATCGGCGCCCTTGCCGAGACCCGCCTCCTGCAGCGCGGCGACCTCGGACGCGAGGCAGAAGGTGCGCGCCGGCGCGATCTCTCGCCGGAAGGCCTCGGGAGTGACCTCGCACAGGAGCGAGCCGCCGGTGACGCCGGGCTCGTCGAAGGAGGCGAAGTACTGCAGCGTCAGGTTCTTCGTCTCGGTCGGCAGGGCCACGAGCGTGGCGCTGTCGCTGCGCACGTGGATCGGCTCGTCCAGCGGGAACACGCGCGCCTCCGCGCGCTGCTCGACGATGCCGACCTGGTTGAACATGTCGCAGAGCGCCAGGCCGCTGCCGTCGAGGCCGGGCATCTCCTGGCCCGAGAGCTCGATCGTCAGGTTGTCGACGCAGAGTCCGTTGCAGACCGCCAGCAGGTGCTCGACGGTGTCGACCTCGGCCGGACCGCGGCGCAGGCGCGTGCGCCGTTCGGCGGGGACCAGGTACTCGATGTGCCCGGGGATCGGCGGCGCGTCGGTCAGGTCGGTCCGTACGAACTCGATGCCCGTGCCGTGCGGCGCCGGCAGGGCGCGCGCCTGCACGACCTCGCCGGAGTGCAGGCCTCGCCCGGAGAACTCCACGGCGGTTCGTAGGGTGCGTTGAAGGCGCGTCATCTGGGTCACTCGGGGGCCCCGGACCGGCCGTCCCTCGCCTCGAGCTGCTCGAGCCTGCGCTCCAGCTCGCCGACGCGGTCGACCAGCGCACCGATCCGCGCGAGGTGGGCCTGCTGGCGCAGGACCTCCGCCCGCGGGCGCGCCGGGGTTCCCCACAAGA
>CAYGPA010000393.1:0-5515 GCA_964351535.1 uncultured Planctomycetaceae bacterium | reverse complement strand
GTCCGGGCGGCGCTCGGCCTCGACCAGCTCGCCGTCGAGCCAGCGCGCGGCGCGCCGCAGCATGTTCGACTCGACGTCCACGCCCGCGTCGCGCGCGAGCGACAGGCCCCAGACGACGTAGGCGGTCATGAACGCGTCGCTGTCGCCGCGCTCCCACCAGCCCCAGCCCCCGTCGCCGTGCTGGAAGTCCGCCAGGCGCTTCAGGCCCTGGCCGACCATGGCGTCGAGCTCGGCCAGGCTCTTCGGGCCGTCCTCGTGGGTCTCGTCGGCGTGCTCGGCCTCGATGCCGCCGAACATCACGCCGGCGATCTGCTCCTCGTCCACGCCGAGCTCGCGCAGCGTGCGCGCGACTACCACGGCCGGCAGGAAGCGGCTCATGGTCTGCTCGGTGCAGCCGTAGGGGTAGTCGATCAGGTACGGCAGCGCGTCGAGCAGCGCCGCGCCGAGGCTCGGCGTGACCTGCACCGTGAGCGTCGTCGAGCCCGGGCGGCGCGGCGGCAGCTCGAAGCCCAGGGCGACCTCGTCCTTCGCCAGCATGCCCGCGCGCGTGAGCTGCTGCTCGATGCCGTGGGCGTGCACGGGCACGCTCTTCTGGACGCCGTCGCCCAGCGCGCCGGCGCGCGCGGTGACCTCGAACTCGGCGCTGCCGGGTTCGTCGAGCGCCACGTGCCAGTCGACGCGCGCCGCGCCGCGCGCGGGGACCTCGACGGTCATCGGGGAGTCGCCCAGGAGGCGCACGCCGGTCACCGTCATCGCGACCTCGACCGAGAGCGGCTCGTCCGTGCCGTTGTTCAGGTTGGTGGAGACCGTGGCCTCGTCGCCGACCACGAAGAAGCGCGGCGTCTGCAGGCGGCACATCAGCGGCAGGCGCGTGCGCGCCGTCGAGGTCGACGTACCGAATGCGTCGCCGGCGGTCGCGACGCGCGCGGTCGCCTTCCAGCTCGTCAGGGACTCGGGCCAGTCGAGCTCGAGCTCCGCGGTGCCGTCGGCGCCCGTGACGACGTCGGGCTTCCACAGCGCGGTCGAGCGGAAGTCGGAGCGCACGACGACCGAGCCGCCCTCGCCTCCCGGCGGAGCCGTATCGCCGGGCCCGCGGTATCCGCCGTCGGCGTCGTCGCGCGCACTCTCGGCCATGGCCAGCTTCGCCGCCGGAGCCCGGGCCATTCGTCCGAGGCTCTCGCCCTCTCCGAGGAAGAAGTCCGCACTGCCGACATCGGCCTCCTCCTGCACGTAGCCCAGCGCCCGGAGCTGCTCGGAGTCGCTCCCGCCGGCGCCTTGCGCGTCGAGCGCCGCGAAGCGCTCGTCGACGAAGCGCTCGCCCTCGCCGCGCACGAGGCGCGCGTAGCGGCGCAGGTGGAAGCTCGACGTGTCGGTCACGCCCGGACCGCGCTTCGTGCCGAAGAAGAACGCGCGCGGGTCGGGCGCGTACTCCGACTGGATGGCCAGGATGGCCTCGTCGACGACGGCCAGCGACAGCTCGGCCGCCACGGGCTCGCCCGCGTGGTCCTTGACCGTGACGCGCGCGCGCGTCTTGGCGCCCGGCGTGAACGCGTCGCCCGCGAGGTCGACCGCGACGTCGAGGTAGTGCTCCTCGGGCGGAACGACGACCTCGACGCGGTCCACGAGGGCCTCGCCGTCCTGCACCAGCACGCCCGAGAGGAACACGTTCGGCTCCCAGGCGGCGCCGACGTCGAACTCGACCAGCGCGACCGTGCCCTTCACGTGCACGAGGCGCCACTCGAGCAGGCCGTCGGCCTCGACCGCGACCAGCACCCAGCGGTCGGCCGAGGGCGAGAGCAGCATGACGGGCGAAGTCCGCCCGCGGCGGAAGCTCTCGTCGTCGAGCACGAGCTTCAGCCCGCCGTGGCGGTAGCCCAGCTCGGTCGTGTCGCGGTCCCCCACCCAGATCACGCCCTCGGCGGAGATCGGGATGCCCTCCTCGTCGCGGCTCTCCCAGCGCACGACGTAGTGGCCGGCGCGCTCGGGCTGGAACACGAGCTGCGCCTCGCCCTCGGCGTCGGTCGTGAGCAGGCGCGACAGCACGACCTCGGACTCGTGCTCGGCGCGCACGCGGCGCCAGCCGGGCAGCGGCCACGGTCCGTCGCGGCGCAGGTCCTCGAGCGCGGCGCCCTCGACGGGTCGGCCGCCCGGCCCGCGCCAGACCTCGCGCCACACCTGGCGCAGCACCTGCACGCGACCGGAGACCTGCACGGGCCGGTCGTTGGCGTCCACGGCGCGGAACAGGGCCTCGGCCTCGTCGCCGGGGCGCACGAGCGGGCGCTCGACGCGCGCGTGCACGAAGTGCCCCTGGCGCGCGGTGCGCACGGAGCCGCTGCCCGCGACCTCGCGCCGCGAGCTGTCGGTCACGCGCGCCTTGAACTCGTACTCGAAGTCGCCGTCCAGGCCGTCGGGCACCTCGAAGCGCACGGGCGCGCGGCCCTCGGCGTCGGTGCGCACGGTGACGCGGTGCACCACCGAGCCACCCCACCACGGCCCCCGCGGGCCGCGCCAGGAGGTCTGTGAGTCGGTTTGCAGCCACGGGTACTCACGCGGCCGGGTCCAGACCGCGCGCCACGGGCGCTGGTAGACCTCGACCACGCACTCGGCGTCGGCCACGCCGCCGCCGAAGTAGTACTCGACCGCGACGTCGGCCTCGATCGCGTCCCCGGGCCGGAAGATGCGCGGGTTGCCGTCCTCGTCCTCGGGCGTCTCGACCGTCACGCGGAACTCGGGCAGGCGGTACTCCTCGAGGCGGAACAGCGTCGCCGCGCCGACGTGCCGGTTGCCGGCCGTGAACTCGACGCGGTACTCGCCGAGGGCCATCTCGGGCGAAAGCGCCAGGCTGTCCCAGCCGCCGCCGAACGACGAGAGCTTCAGCGTGCCCTTGCCGACCTCGTCGCCGCGCGGGCCGACGATGCGGTAGCCGAGCTCGCGGCCCGCGGGCGTCGCGTAGACGCCGTCCGCCCGGGTGCGCGCCGTGACCTTGAAGGACACGGTCTCCTCGGGCCGGTACGCCGGACGGTCCGTCGACACGTGGATCTTCCACGGCTCGTCGTCCGCGTGGCGACCGCTCCAGTGGTTGCCGAGCGCCACGGCCTGGTTTTCGCCGGAGCGCGCGACGACGAGGAACTGCACGTTGTGGTCCTGCGTCGAGAGGTCGGCGGTGAAGAGGCCCGGCTGCTGGGCGTCGCCCGCGGCGGCCTTCCAGTGCCAGGCGTTGTCGTCCCACTCGCCGCGCCACACGCGCACCTCGGCGTCGGCGAGCGGCGCTCCGCGCGTCGCGTCGCAGGCGTAGACCACGCCGCGCTCGCCGCCCGCGCGCACGACGAGCGCCGCGTCGGTCACGAGCACGACCTCGCGCGCGGTCTGGCCGCCGGCCGTGGCGACCAGCAGGTAGGCGCCCGTCGCGAGCGGCTCGTCGGACGGCGAGACCAGCGCGGAGCCGGGGACGTGCAGCCCCTCGTCCCCGGTGGCGTGGCTCCAGGTGACCGCGGGCGTCTTTCCGCGCACCGAGAGCGCCTCGTGCCACGTGCCCACGGGGTTCTCCGAGCGGGTGAGCGAGAGGTCGGCCATCAGGTCGACGGGGTAGAGCGAGAGCTCGACCGTTTTCACGTTGCGCCACGAGAGGTCGAGCTGGACGAGCGACCCCGGCAGGAACGTGTGCCCCACGCCGACCGCGAGCGTCGGCGCGGTGATCGCCTGGATGCGCTGCTCGGCGTTGTCGCGCCACGCGCTCTCGCCGCGCCGGAACTCCTCGACCAGGCGTCGGTACAGCGCGACGGCCGCGGGGTAGTCGGGCTGCGCCGTTCGGGTTCCGTCCTCGCGCACGACCACCCGGCCGGCGCTCTCGAGCCACTGGGCGTACTGGAAGAGCGCGTCGTCGTACCAGGCCGCCTCGGTGCCGAGCTCGAGCGCCTCGTCGAACAGCGCGCGCAGGCGCCGCTGCCCGCGCGCGTCCAGCCCGCGGTAGCGCAGCGCGAAGGCGAGGAAGAACACGGCCTTCGAGCGGTCGTCGCGCTCGACCGCGATGCGGCGCGCGTTCTCGAGGATCTCGACCGGCACCTGCCGCGCCTGCCAGTAGTTGCCGATCGAGTGCGGCGGCTCGACGACGCGAAAGACGATGTCGAGGTAGCGGCGCCGCGCGAGGTGCAGGTCGCTGGAGCGCGACCACTACTCGAGCGCCTCCTGGTAGTAGTTCCAGCCCTGCCCCCAGTTGCGCGAACGCTGCCGCACCCAGTGGTAGTCGCCCAGCGACTCGGTCGCGCCGACCCAGGCCGCGTCGCGCTCCCCGTCGCGATCCCGGAGGCGCTCGTACTCCCCGAGCAGCTCCTGGAGCTCGCCGCGCGCGGCCTCGAAGCCGCTGGGATCGCTCTGCTGCGAACCGTCGAGCGCGCGCCAGGCGCAGTCCGCGCGCCGGTAGCGGACCCAGCGCTGCGCCTCGGGCTCGAGCGCCTCGAGGTCGAGCTGCGCGTAGCGCTCGCCCGCGCGGGCGTAGGAGCCGCGGTCGTAGAGCGCCTCGGCCTCGACGCGCGCGCGCGCGGCGTCCTGGCCGCGCAGGCCGCCCTGCGGCCCCGTGCCGGAGGCGCCGGCCGGGCTGCCGGACCCGAAGGCCAGGGCCAGGCACGAGCAGAGGAGCGAGAGGGCGAAGGCGGTCGTCGCGGGCTTGATGTTCATGGGTTCGATGGAGACTCCGGGTCCTCGGGCCAGGGGAGAACGCCGTCCGGCCGCGCGATCTTGGCATCTCCCGCGGAATCTTCACGGAGGGTCTCGGCGGGAGGCGCCTCGCCCCTCACGCGGGCCGCCAGCTCGCGGATCGTGGCGGGGCCGTGGCCCGCGTAGTGGTTGTTGGCGAAGGCGTAGACCTCCGGCACCCGGGCCAGCGCCGCGCGCAGCTCGTCGGCCCACTGCGCCAGGCGCTCGCTCTGGTCGAGGACGACGGCATCGAAGGTCTTCGTGCGCGCGTCGACGGCCTTGCGGTCGCCGATCAGTCGCGCGTAGACGAAGTCGGTCGTCACGAGGTCCAGCCGTTGCGCGAGCACCCACGGCGGCGGGGTGTAGGCGAGGTCGAGCCACACGAAGGCGGCGTCGCGGCGGCGCAGGAGCTCCAGCAGCGGCGCGTCCATCCAGGCCTCGTTGCGGACCTCGACGGCGTAGCGGAAGTCGGGCGGCAGCTCGCCCAGGAAGCGGTCGAGCCGCTCGAGGAACGGCTCGGCGGTGCCGAAGGCCTCGCGGTTGAAGTACGGGAACTGCAGCACGAGCGGACCGCAGCGCTCGCCGAGGCGCCCCATCGCGTCGAGGAACGCGTCCAGGTCCCGGCCGACGTGCTCGCGCAGCAGCACCCGGTCGCCGTCGGGCCGCGGGCCGTCGCCTGCGTGCACGATCGAGCGCGGGAACTTCGCGCACAGGCGGAAGCCCTCCGGCGTGCGCGCGCGCCAGCGGTCGACCAGCCCGCGGTCGGGCACGCGGTAGTACGTCACGTCGGCCTCGACGGCGTCGAACTGCGTGGCGTAGTGCG
>CAYGPA010000392.1:0-5532 GCA_964351535.1 uncultured Planctomycetaceae bacterium | reverse complement strand
GGCGCGGGTGCGCGGGGGGGGGCGGGCCGGCGGCGGGAGGTTGTCGGGGGGGGTGGTGGTTTTCATGGGGGAGTGGTGGGGGGGGGGGGGGGGGGCCTGGAAGCCCTCGATAGTACACGCGCGCGGGCCTGCGCGGCACCCCTGGAGACGAGAGCGGGGGAGCGAGCGGGTCGGGCGATGGGAGGGGCTGCGTGCTATGTATGGCGCGATGCGCCGGCCCGAGGTGACAGGGAACTTCGAATTCGTTCGCGGCGGCGCCGCCGCGCTCGCGGCTGCGCTGCTCTTCCTGGCCGGCTCCTCCGCGTGTCGGCCTCAGGGGAGCCCGAGCCCGGCCGCGTCCGACGCCGCGCCGGCGGCCGCGGAGGACCCCGTCCTGTCGATCGGCGCGGCCTGCAGCGACTGCCACGCGGAGATCGTCGCGGCCTACCGCGCCGCGCCGATGGCGCGCGCGCTCGACGCGGTGGCCGCGGGCGAGTTCGAGGGCCTGGGCGCGGTGCGCGAGAGCAGCTCGGGCTACGCCTACGCCTTCGAGTCCGGCCCGGACGGCCCGGACGGCGGGAGCGACGCGCGCGGTCCGCGCGTGGTCGAGACGCGCGACGACGGCTACCGCCGGGAGCTCGAGGTCGCCTTCGCGATCGGTGCCGGCGAGCTCGACCGCTCCTACGCCCTCGCGCGCGACGGGCACCTGTGGTTCGCGCCGATCGAGGTCGTGTCCGCGCACGGCGCGCGCCCGCGCCACGCCGCGCTCGCGCCGTTCGCCGCGATGAGCCCGGGGGCGCGCGACTCGTTCGCGCTGACCGCGGAGTGCCTGGGCTGCCACACCGATCGTCCGCCGCCGCCCGCGTGGCCCCTGAACCTGCAGCCGAGTCCGGAGGCGTGGACTCCGCGCGGCATCGGCTGCGGCGCGTGCCACGCCGAGGCGGAGGCGCACGCGCGCTGGCAGGAGGCCGACCTGGCCGGCGAGGCGCCCGCGGGCTCCGATCCGCTGATGAGGCCGCTCGAGAGCGGGGAGACGTCCGACACCGCTCGCCGCCTGTCCGTGTGCGCCGCGTGCCACCTGCAGGGGGACGCCCGCATTCCGCTCGACCCCGACCAGCTCGGACCGCCGCCGCCGGGCGGAGACCTGCTGGCCCAGCGCGCGGTCTTCGTCGCCGCGGAGCCGACCTCCGACGTCGGGTTCGTCAGCCACGTCGAGCGCCTGCTGCTCTCGCGCTGCTACCTCGAGTCCGAGCCCCTCGGCGGCCTCTCCTGCGAGACGTGCCACGATCCCCACCACGGCATCGACTGGCCCGGCGAACGGGAGCGCACGCGCGCGGCCTGCACGCAGTGCCACGCGACGCACGCCACGGACGAGGCGCGCGCGCTCGCGTGCAGCCTCCCCGCAGCGCAGAAGGGTGAGCGCGACTGCGCGTCGTGCCACATGCGCCGCACGCCCGTGTTCGACGTCGCCGGCGTCGAGATCCACGACCACTGGATTCGCACCGATCCCGGTCCGCCGAGCACGCCGGGACCGCTGCGCTTCGCCGAGTCGCCGTCGGGTGACTGGAAGCGCGTGCGCTGGCCGGGCGAGCCCGCGCCGCCGCACGTCGACGATCCCGGACTGCACCTGATGGCGCTCTTCCACGGCGGGCACCTCGCGCGGGCGACGGCCCTGCTCGACGGCGAGGCGGGCCCCGAGGCGCGCGCGCTGCCGATGTACCACCACGTGCGCGGCAGTCTGCTGGAGCACGACGGCCGGCTGGAGGAGGCCCGCGAGGCCTACCGCGCCGCGCTCGCGCTCGCCCCGGACTTCGGGCCGTCCGCGACGAACCTGGGCGCGCTGTGCGGTCGGCTCGGGAGCGTAAACGAGGGGCTGCGCGTGCTCGACTCCCTGCTCGCGCGCCATCCGCGCGCCGCCGGCGCGCTGCGCAACCGGGCCGTGCTGCACGACGCGCGCGGCGACCGGCTCGCGGCGCGGCGCGACCTCGTGGCGGCCTTCGAGGCGCTCCCCGACGCCCTCGTGGCCAGGACCCTGGCGCGTCTGCACGAGGCGCTGGGCGACGCCGACGGCGCGCGCCGCTGGTCGGCCGAGGCCGCGCGACTCGACCCGCTGCTCGAGCACTGACGCGGCCTACTTCTTCTTGCGCGCGGCGCCGGCTCGCTTGCCGGTGGCGCCTGGACGATCCTCGCGCCGCACCACGAAGCGCAGACCGGACCAGGTCTCGTTCACGGCGCAGACCTTGTTGTCGACGAGCCCGAGCGCCAGTCCCGCGCGCTGCACCGCGTCGAAGGAGAGGTCGGTCGCGACGCCCGAGCTCTTCTTGGGCCACGCGATCCAGAGCCCCCCGGCCGGATCCAGCGCGTTCTTCAGCGCGCCCAGGTGCTTCTCCAGTCGGGCCGCGTCGGGCGCGAAGCAGAGCGCGACGTCGAGGGGCGCGCGGATCGAGGTCAGGAGGCGCACGTCCTCGGGCAGCGGCTCGAGCTCGCCGCGGAAGCCGCGCGGCGCGCCGATCAGCGCGCAGCGCGCGCCTGCGCGAAGGCCGAGCTTCTTCGCCAGCGGAGTTCCGGAATAGCCGGCCATGCGTGGGGTGGGCGCCGCCAGGGCGTCGTGCGATCATGGCCCGCGGCGACGCGGACCACAAGCGGGACAGACCCCAAGCCATGAGGAAGCAGGCATGGAGATCGACGGACTCGAGGCGCTGCGGACGGAGCTCGCGCAGCTTCGCGCGGAACACCGGCGGCTGCGCCGCTTCGGCGCCCTGGGAGCGCTCGCGCTCGCGGCCGTCGTCGGCGTGGGAGCGGGGCTGCGCGAGGACGCGCGCAGCCTGGAGACGCGCGAGCTCGTCCTGCTGAACGCGGCCGGCAAGCCCTGCGCGCGCTGGGTCGCGGAGAAGGGCGACGTGGTGCTCGAGCTCGGCAGGGCGCGGGACGGCGAGGCGCCGCTCCGGCTGCGCGCCGACAACTCCGGCGCGGTGTCGATCGCGCTCGCGGTCGGCGAGGGCCGCGCGCAGATGGGAGTCCTCGCCGACGGGACGGCGAACTTCCTGCTGAACCAGGGCGGCGAGCTCGGCGGCGTGAACGCGACGGTCACGAGCGGCGGCGACGCGACCCTGGGCGTGCAGGCCCCGGGCGGCACCCCCGCGGTCGGCCTGCACGCGGGCCCGGAGTCCGCCGCCGGCCTGCGCCTCTACGACGGCCAGGGTCGCGAACGCCTGCGCGCCGAGCTCGTCGAGAAGCACGAGCCCGTGATCGAGTGCGTCGACACGAAGGGCAGCAAGATCTTCGCGGCGCCGTGACGGGCCCCTCGCGGAGCCGGACCTCCTGAGCGCGCCGGGCGCCTCGTCGTGCAGCGGAGCGCGCTTCGAGCGCGGGCTCAGGCGCCCATGACGTGAAACCCGGCGTCGACGTACAGCGTGCTGCCGGTCACGCCGCTCGCGAGCGAGCTGCAGAGGAACGTGCACGCGCCGGCGACGTCCTCGCCCGTGATGTTGCGCTTCAGGGGCGCGCGCTCGGCGATGTGGTCGAGGATGGTGCTGAAGCCCGACACGGCGGCCGCCGAGAGCGTGCGTACGGGGCCCGCGCTGATGGCGTTGATGCGGATGCCGCGCGGACCCAGGTCGTAGGCGAGGTAGCGCACGCTGGCCTCCAGCGCGGCCTTCGAGACGCCCATGATGTTGTAGTTCGGCACGACGCGCTCGCCGCCGATGTACGTCAGCGTGACGATCGAGCCGGCGCGGCCCTCCATCAGCGGCGCGGCGGCGCGCGCGATCTGGGTCAGCGAGTAGGCGGAGATCTCCTGGGCCAGCCGCCAGCCCTCGAGGCTGGTCTGCAGGAACTCGCCCTCGAGCTCCTCGCGCTTGGCGAAGGCGATGGCGTGCAGCACGGCGTCGAGCCCGCCGAACTCGTCGCCGAGGTGCGCGAACAGCTCGTCGACCTGACCCGGGACCGTGACGTCGCACGGGAAGACCGGCGCGTCGCCGAGGTCTCCGGCCAGCTCGCGAACGGAGCGCTCCAGCCGCTCCCCGGCGTACGTCAGGGCCACGCGCATGCCGGCCTCCCGCATGGCCTTGGCACAGGACCACGCGAGCGAGCGCTTGTTGGCCACGCCGAGCACGAGGCCCGTCTTTCCTTCGAGCAGACCGGTCAAGGGCAGTTTCTCCTTCGGATCGAGAGGGCGAGCGTGACGCGCTTCCCGCGCAGTGCGGGCCCACACGGTCACGTCTCCCATCCCGCGAAGCCGGATGCTACCGCGCCCGGGAGGGCGGGGGAACGTCGCGCAGGTCCGGCCGCTCCGACGCCCGCCTCCGTGCACGGAATCGGGGAATCCCGCCCCAGGTGGCCGGGGCGCGGCCTCCGCGGCGCGCGCGGCCCGCATCGCCGCACGCGGGCTGAAGCTCCTGCGGCGGAACGGTTTAGCCGAGCCCGGCCGCGCCGCGGGCTCGAAGTCCTCGGACCGATCGGCGCGCGCCCCGTCGCCCGGAAGTCGCCGCTCGGCCTATCCTGGGCCTCGCTAGGAAGTCGCAACGCGGTCGAAGCGACCGGGGAGTCGGAGTCTTGGGTGAAACGAACGAACGACGCGCTCGTCGCGGAGAGGTCGACGACCCTCCGCCGCCGCTCGCGCAGGACGTCGCCGTCGCGGGCCGCGTCGGCGAGGTGGGGGCCGCCGAGCGCGTCGAGGAGATCCCCGCGGTCCAGCTCGAGCCCGCGGAGCGCCCGCGCCCCGCGGCGCGCACCGACTGGCGTCGCCTCTTCGCGGCCGGGAGCCCGCGCGAGGTGCTCGCGCGGCTCGTGGACGGCGATCCGCTCGGCCTGCGCACGGCGGTGGCCGAGGGCCTGCGCCGCGGCGCGTTCCTGATGGACGCGGACCGACTGCACCTGCGCGTCCTGGCGCGCTGCGCCCGCGCGGCGCCGAGCTACCGCGGGCGGCCACCGCTCTCCGAGTGGCTCGCGCAGCTCGTCGACGACTCGCTGCTCGACGTGCTGCGCGAGGACGCGGAGGAGGAGCGCGCCGGTAGCACACCGGACGCGGAGCGCCTGGCGGCCTATCGCGAGCTGGCCCGGCCGCTCGGCTTCGAGCCCGCGGCCATGCGCGCGGCGTGCGTCGTGTTCAACGCGCTCCACGAGGGCGAGCGCAAGGCGTTCTTCTCCCTCGTCATCGACGGCCACTCGCTCGATGACGCGGCCCGCGACTCGAAGCGCTCGGCCACCGAGCTCGCGCGCGCCGCGCGCACGGCCTTCGATGCCCTTCTCGCGTCGCCCGGGATCCGGCCGGCCGCGGCCGCCCGCAAGGAACGCGGAGGATCGCGGTGAACGCCGCGACCCTCCTGGAGCGCGCCGGCGCGGAGCTCGCGAGCGTGTCGCGCATCGAGCTCGCCGGCCTGCTGCGCCGCGCGTCGCGCCGACGCTTCGCGCGCTCGGCGGCCGCGGGACTCCATCCGGCGACGCGGGACGTCCGCGACCTGCACCCGCGCGCGCTGCGTCGGGACGTGCGCCGCGAGCTCCGGCGCGCGCGCTCCGCGGGGCTGGCCTTGCCGCCGACGGTGCGGCGGGCGT
>CAYGPA010000391.1:0-5550 GCA_964351535.1 uncultured Planctomycetaceae bacterium | reverse complement strand
AGCGCGACTTCCTCGACCCGACGGGCTTCGGCGACAACCTGACCGACGCCCTGACGTTCGTGATCCAGCCCTAGTGGGGCATGTCCGCAGTTGGGCACCCGTGTCGCCCCGCCTGGACGCCCCTGGCGGCGTTGCGGCTCCTCCGAGTATCGCAGCGGATACGCGTCGTCACCGCGCCTTGCCAGGAACGCCCAGGCGAACCGACACGGGTGCCCAACTCCGGACACACCCCACTAGCCGATACGAAGGCGGCGCCGGGCCGGTAGAGTGCCGCCATCGCGGGCAGGACTTTGGAGCGCAACGGAGACAGCATTCTGGGTCGCGCGTTGGCGCGGTGGGTGGCCTGGGTGCGGCGGGCCGCCTGGCTGGTCGTGCTCGGCGCGCTCGCGTTGACGGTGGGACTCGCGCGGTACACCGCGGCGAACCTCGGCGTGCACACCGACACGAGCGAGATGTTCGACGCGGGCGTCGACTTCCGGCGGCACCTGGAGGAGTTCAAGGAGCTCTTCCCGCAGTTCACGGACGTGCTCGTGGCCGTCGTCGACGCGCCGAGCGCGGCGGAGGCGCGCCGGGCCGCCGACGACATCGCCGAGCGCTGCGCGACCCGGCCCGACCTCTTCCGCAACGTGTACTGGCCGGGATCGGAGGAGTACTTCCGCCGCAACGGACTCCTGTTCCTGTCGACCGACGAACTGCGGGAGCTGACGACCGAGCTGCGCCGGACCGCGCCGCTCTTCGCGCACCTGCGGCAGGCGCCGACGCTCGCGCGACTGGCCGAAGCGCTGACCCAGGCCACGCGACTCGCCGGCGAGCGCCTGCCTCCGTCGTTGACCGGGGTGCTGGCCGGCATCGACGCGTCGCTCGAGGCGCGCCTCGCGGGCCGCGCGCGGCCCTTCGACTGGCAGGCGGTGCTGGGCGGCGGGCTCTCGGCCACGGGGACGGAAGGGCGCGAGCTCGTGCTGCTGCAGCCCGTGCTCGACTACGAGAGCTTTACGCCCGGCGCCGAGGCGATCGCGTTCTTGCGCGCGTCGGCGGAAGCCCTGCGCGTCGACTCCGACTCGTCCGCGGCGGGAGTGCGCGTCCGCCTGACCGGCGACGTGGCGCTGTCGCACGAGGAGCTGCAGTCGGCGCAGGACGGCGCCATGCTCGCGGGCACCATCTCGGTCGTGCTGGTCAGCTTCGCGCTCGTGGCCGGACTGCGCTCGTGGCGCATGATCGCGGCGGCGCTCGTGACGCTGGTCCTCGGCCTGGTCTGGACCGCCGGCTTCGCGACGTTCGCGGTGGGCCACCTGAACCTGATCTCGATCGCGTTCGCGGTGCTCTACATCAGCCTGGGCATCGACTACTCGATCCACTTCTGCCTGCGGCTGCGCGAGCTGCAGGCGGCGGGGGAGGAGCTCGGGCCGGCGCTCGAGGACACGATGTCCGGCGTCGGCAGCTCGCTCGTGCTCGCGGCGTTCACGACGAGCCTCGGGTTCTTCTCGTTCGTGCCGACCGAGTTCGCGGGCGTGCGCGAGCTCGGCGTGATCGCCGGCGGCGGGACGATCATCAGCCTGCTCGCGAACCTGACGCTGCTGCCGGCCCTCCTGTCCCTGCCCGGGCTCGCGCCGCAGCCGCGCCCGGTCGTCCGACCCCAGCCCGCCGGAATCGTCGCCACGCTGCTGGGCCTCCCGCTGCGCTGGGCGCGCGGCCTGCGCTGGGCGGCGCTCGCGTGCGGCCTCGCCTGCGTTCCGCTGGTCCTCGCCGTGCGCTTCGACGGTGATCCGCTGCGGCTGCGCGAGCCGACTTCGGAGTCCGTTGCGACGTACTACGACCTGCTCGAGGATCCGCGCACGTCGCCGCAGCGGCTGACGGTCGTCGCGAGTCCGGCGGGGGCAGCCCAGCTCGCCGCGCGGCTGCGCGAGCTGCCGGAGGTCCACGAGGTCGTGTCGCTCGACGACTTCGTTCCCACCGAGCAGGACGCGAAGCTCGCGCTACTCGCCCCGCTGGCCGCGGCCTATGCGTCGCAGCCGAACGGCTCCGCGACTCCGCCCGACGATCCCGAGGCCCGGCGCTCCGCCCTCGAGGAGCTGCGCACCGCGCTCGCCGCCGTCGAGACGCCCGTGGCCGCGTCCCTCGCGGCGCGCATCGACGCGGCCCTGGACGCGGACGCGGGCCTCCTCGTCCTGCGCGGCGTCGAGCTGGACGTGCTGTCCGGGCTGCCGGCGCAGCTCGACGCGCTGGCCGCGGCCGCGGCGACGACGGGCGCGACCGCCGCGGACCTCCCCGCGGACCTTCGCGCGCGCTGGGTCGCTCCCGACGGCCGCCTGCGCGTCGAGGCCACGCCGCGCGCGAACCTCGAGGATCTCGAGGCGCTGCGCGCGTTCGAGGCGGCCGTCACGGCGATCGCTCCCCCGGCCGTCGGGGGCCCGGTGACGATCGTGTCGGCCGGCGCCGCGGCCGTGCGCGCGTTCCGCTCGGCGTTCCTGTACGCCTTCCTGGCGATCGCCGTCGTGCTCATCGTTCTCGTCCGGCGCCCGCTCGACGTCCTGCTGGTCTTCGCGCCGCTGCTGCTCGCCGGTCTCCTGACCGGAGCGGCGCTGACGCTCGGCGGCCTGGCGTTCAACTTCGCCAACGTGATCTCGCTGCCGCTGTTGCTCGGCATCGGCGTCGACAACGGGATCCACATGGTCCACCGCGCACGGCTCGAGCCGCGCCGCAACATCCTGAGGACCAGTACGGCGCGCTCGGTCTTCTACAGTTGCCTGACGACGTTCTGCGGGTTCGGATCGCTGGCGATCTCGCCGCACCCCGGCACGGCCAGCCTCGGCGTGTTGCTCACGCTGGGCGTCGGCTTCATGCTGATCTGCACGCTGGTCGTCCTTCCCGCGCTGCTGGCTCCGCGCGCGAGCTCCACGGCATGAGACCCTGGGACGCACGGCTGGCTCGCTGGCTCGTCCAGCCCCTGAGTCGTTCCGGGGTGCACCCCAATCACGTCACGACCGTCAGCCTCCTGCTGGGGCTGGCGGCGGCCGCCTGCGCGGCGCGCGGTGGGTCCGGCTTGCACCTCGGCGCCCTGCTCCTGATCCTGTCCGCGCTGGTCGACCACGCCGACGGCGAGCTGGCGCGCATGACGGGCAAGAGCAGCCGCTTCGGGCACTGCTACGACGTGACCAGCGACGGAATCGTGAAGGTGCTCTTCTTCCTCGGCATGGGATACGGCCTGCGCGGGTCGTCGCTCGGCGCGCTGGCGCCGTGGCTGGGGCTCGTCGCGGGAGCCGCGATCGCCGCGATCTTCCTGCTGTGGCAGCGGGCCGAGTCCGCGCTCGGCAAGTCGGTCGTCGCGCAGCCTTCGTGGGGCGGCTTCGAGGCCGAGGACGCGCTGTACGTCGTCGGTCCGGTCGTCTGGCTCGGCGGCGCGCAGGCCTTCCTCGTCAGCGCGGCCGCCGGAGCACCGCTCTTCGCGCTCTGGTTCGTGCTCGACCTTCGAAGACGCGGACGCGGGCGCGGGCGCGCGACGGATGCGGCGGACGCGCCCGAGGAGGAGCGCCGATGACGACCCTGGTCACCGGCGCGACGGGCTTCGTGGGCTCCGCGGTCGCGCGCGCGCTCCTCGACCGCGGACACCGCGTGCGCGCGCTCGTTCGCGCCGGGGGCGACCGCCGCAACGTCGAGGGGCTCGAGCTCGAGCTCGTCGAGGGCGATCTGGACGACGCGGATTCCCTCGAGCGCGCCGTCGCGGGCTGCCGCCACCTCTTCCACGTCGCCGCCGACTACCGCCTGTGGGTCCCCGATCCGCAGCGCATGCACGCGCGCAACGTCGAGGGCACGCGCAAGCTCATGCAGGCCGCGCAGCGCGCCGGGGTCGAGCGCATCGTCTACACGAGCAGCGTCGCGGTCCTCGGTCTGCTTCCCGGCGGCGAACCGGCCGACGAGGACACGCCGTCGAGCCTGGGCGACATGATCGGCGCGTACAAGCGCTCGAAGTTCCAGGCGGAGGAGGTGGTGCGCGAGCTCGTGCGAACCGACGGCCTGCCCGCGGTCGTCGTCAACCCGTCGGCGCCGATCGGGCCGCGCGACGTCAAGCCGACGCCGACGGGGCGCATGGTGCTGGACGCGGCGACGGGCCGCATGCCGGCCTACGTCGACACAGGACTGAACGTGGTGCACGTCGACGACGTGGCCGAGGGGCACCTGCTGGCGCTCGAGCGCGGGGCGGTGGGCGCGCGGTACGTCCTCGGCGGCGAGAACATGAGCCTGCGCGAGATCCTGGAAGAGGTCGCGCGCATCGCCGGCCGGCGCGCGCCCCGCGTGCGGCTCTCGCCGGGCGTCCTGGAGCCCGTCGCGCACGTGTTCGAGGCCTGGGCGCGGCGCTTCGGGGGCGAGCCGCGGGTCACGCTCGACGCCCTGCGGATGGCGCGCAAGCGAATGTACTTCAAGAGCGACAAGGCGCGGCGCGAGCTGGGCTACGCTCCGCGGGCCGCCGAACTGGCCCTGCGCGACGCCGTCGACTGGTTCCGTCGCGAGGGATATGCCGGAGCGCGGCGCCCATGAAGGTCCGTGTCTTCGTCCTGTCGCTCGTCGGGCTCGCGATCCTGACGGCGCTGCTCGCCTGGAAGGGCTCCGAGCAGGTCCTGACCTCCGCCGCCGGCGCGGGCTGGGGCGTGCTCGTCGTGGCGCTGTTCCACTTCGTCCCGATGGGGGTGGACTCGCTGGGCTGGTCCGTGCTGCTCGACCGCGAGCGACGACCGCCGTACTTCGCGCTGCTGCGCCGCCGCTGGATCAGCGAGTCGGTCAACGGGCTGCTGCCCGTGGCGCAGGTCGGTGGGGAGTTCCTGCGCGCGCGGCTCCTGACGCAGCGCAAGATCGGCGGCGCGACGGCCGGCGCCAGCGTGCTCGTCGACGTCACGCTGGGCTTCACGATGCAACTCGTGTTCGCGCTGCTGGGCGTGGCCATGCTGGCGCGAGCCACGGACGACCCGGCCCTGGCGCGCGGCCTGACGATCGCGATCTGCGTCGGGCTGGGGCTGATGACGCTGTTCTATCTCGCCCAGCACGGCGGGATGTTCCTGTTCCTCGCGCGCGCCATCGAGCGGACCATGGGCGAGCGCACGTGGCTGGCCTTCGCCGGCGGCGCGGAGGCGCTGGACGCCGAGATCACGCGGCTCTGGAAACAGCGCGGCCGCGTGGCGCGTTGCGGAGCCCTGCGCTTCCTCGCGTGGCTGCTCGGAACCGGCGAGGTGTGGCTCGCGATGTACTTCCTCGACGTGCCCGTGACGCTCGGCGAGGCCCTGATCATCGAGAGCATCGCCCAGGCGGCGCGCGCCGCGGGGTTCGCGATTCCGGCGGCGATCGGGGTGCAGGAGGGGGGCTACCTGCTCGCCTGCGAAGCGCTCGGGATCGCGTCCGAGTCGGCGCTGGCCCTCGCGCTCGTGCGCCGCGCGCGCGAGCTGCTGCTGGGCGTTCCCGGTCTGGCCCTGTGGCAGCTCGCCGAGGGGCGCCGGCTGCTGCGCGGACACCGCGCGCGCCTCGCCGCCGAGCGACGCGACGTCTCGCGCGAGCCCGAGAAGA
>CAYGPA010000390.1:0-5572 GCA_964351535.1 uncultured Planctomycetaceae bacterium | reverse complement strand
AAGAGGTCGCGGTACTCGGCTACGGCCTGCTCCGCCTCCTTCTCCTTGCCGCGCAGGAAGAGCTGGTTGACCTCGCCGCTGAGGCAGCCGGAGAGGCACGTGATGCCGCCCGCGTACTGTTGCAGGACCTCCTTGTCGATGCGCGGCTTGTAGTGGCTGCCCTCCAGGTACGCGATCGACGCGAGCTTGAGCAGGTTCTGGTAGCCCTCTTGGGTGCGCGCCAGGATCGTCAGGTGGTGGTAGCCGTTGTCGCTGCGGTTGTGAGGCAGCTTGCGCGACTTCATGGCCACGTACACCTCGCAGCCGATGATGGGCTTGATGCCGCGCGACGTGCAGCCCTGGTACAGCTCGACCGCGCCGAACAGGTTGCCGTGGTCGGTCAGCGCGAGCGCCGGCTGCCCGTCCTCGACACACTTGTCGACCAGGTCGGTGATGCGCGTGGCACCGTCGAGCAGGCTGTACTCGGAGTGGACGTGGAGGTGGCAGAACTCCGGTCGCGACATGTTCGCCTTCAGTCCTGGAGCAGCATGGAGAGCAGGGCCTTCTGCGAATGCAGGCGGTTCTCGGCTTGCTCGACCATGAGGTTGCGCGGTCCGTCGAGGACGGCGTCGGACACCTCGAGGTTGCGGCGCACGGGCATGGCGTGCATCAGGAAGGCGTCCTCGCCGAGGCTCATGCGGCGCTCGTCGATGTTCCAGTCCTTATAGCGTCCGCGCCGGCTGGCGCCGAGCGTCGGGTTGCCGTAGTCCTCGAGCGACTGCCACGAGCGCGCGTACACGACGTGGGCGCCCTTCAGCGAGGCCTCCAGCTCGAGACCCGTTTCCAGCTTGCCGTTCGACTCGGCCGCGAGGGCGTGCGTCTCGTCCAGCACGGCCTCGTCCAGCTCGAAGCCCGGAGGGTGCGCGACGCGCACGTCCATGCCGGCGCGCACGGCGGCCTGCATCAGCGAGTTCGTGACCGACGGCGAGACCCCGGTGGGGGAGTGCGTCCACGTGATCGCGAGGCGCCGCTTCGACAGGTCGCCGAGGTGCTCGCGCAGCGTCATCATGTCGGCGAGAGCCTGCAGCGGATGCCACAGGGAGCTCTCCATGTTGATCACGGGCACCTGCGCGTGGCTGGCCCAGGCGCGGATCTTCTCGTCCTTGCGGTCGACGTTCCACGAGTCGCCGTCGGGCGCCGGGCGGATCGCCAGGGCGTGGGCGTAGCGCGACAGCACGCGGGCGGCGTCCTTGATGTGCTCGGGCGCCACGCCGTCCATGACGGTGCCGTCGTGCTCCTCGAGCTCCCAGAAGTCGGAGGCCGCGTTCAGGTTGATCGTGTGCCCGCCCAGCTGGTGCACCGCCGCCTCGAAGGACGTACGCGTTCGCAGGGACGGACGGAAGAAGAGCAGTCCGACGGTGCGTCCGTTGAGCGAGTCGCGATCACCGCGACGCTTCAGGCGCAACGAGAGCTCGAGCAGGTTCTCGATCTCGGACTTGGACCACTCGGACAGGCGGATCAGGTGCCGCGGGCTCGCATCTCGACTCATGCCGAGCAGAGTACCCTCCGCGGAACCCGAGTCCACGGCCGCAGGCACGCTTCCGAGCGCCCGCCGGACGCGTCCCCGGGGCCGGAGCTCCCCGCGCTCCTCGCGGCTCCGACGGGGTCCTTCGACGAACCGGGAGGAGGGGCGTGGGCGGCCTTGACACGCTCTTCCGGCACCGCTACAACCGTCGGCCCTCCGCACCCTTAGCTCAATTGGATAGAGCATCTGACTACGGATCAGAAGGTTAGAGGTTCGAGTCCTCTAGGGTGTACCAGCACAACGCGCGGCCGAGCCGACTCCGCCGCCGCCTTTCGCCGCCGCCTCCGCGCGCACCCGAGAACCCTCCCTCCCCGATCCAGTGCCCGTGGTCCGCTCCTCCGCAGAGCCCCTCGCCCGGGCGCCCGAGACCGTCGCCGGCGAGCCCCAGGCTTGCCATTCGGCCCGCCAGGCGGGATCGAGCGTCTCGACCCCGGCCGACGACCGCCGCTGGATGGAGCTGGCCCTGGACGAGGCGCGCCGCGCCGAGCGCGCGGACGAGGTGCCGATCGGCGCCGTCGTCGTCCGCGACGGAGAGGTCCTGGGGCGCGGCCACAATCAGACGCGTCGCCGCCGCGACGCGACCGCCCACGCCGAGCTCGTCGCCCTGCGGATGGCCTTCGAGGCCACCGGCGACGCGCGACTGCCGGGCGCCACCGTGTACACCACCGTCGAGCCGTGCTTCATGTGCGCCGGGGCCCTGTCCCACGCGCGCGTCGCACGTGTCGTCTGGGGGGTGCGCGACGAGAAGTTCGGCGGGTGCGCCTCCCTCGGGAACGTGCTCGGCGATCCGCGGCTCAACCACCGAGCCGAGGTGACGGAGGGGGTCGGCGCCGACGAGGCGCGCGAGCTGCTCCAGCGGTTCTTTCAGAACAAGCGCAGGGAGTCGAAGGACCGCGAGTCCTGAGCGCGGGGTTCCCACGTCGCCCGGCCGCGCCCCGCGTCGCCGCGCCACGGACGGACCCCCACGCACGAGTCTCCCGAATCGATCCGCGCACGCGCCCACCGGCGCGCGCGCGGGATCCCCGTACATGGAGAGGTGCCGGAGCGGCTGAACGGACTGGTTTCGAAAACCAGCGTGTCCTAAGGGGCACCGGGGGTTCAAATCCCCCCCTCTCCGCCAATTCGCCCTTCCTCCTCATCGACTCGGCGGCCCGTCTCGACGCGGCGATCCGTCGACTCCCTGCGCATGGTCCTACACACGGAGAGGTGTCCGAGTGGCTTAAGGAGCACGCTTGGAAAGCGTGTGTGTCGGCAACGGCACCGCGGGTTCAAATCCCGCCCTCTCCGCCATCCACGCCGCGCCGCCGGCGCGTCCTGCGCCAGGTGTTCTGCGAACGAGGGGGAGTCGGGCCGTGGGTTCGGTCCCGTGCAATGGGGTCTTTTCGAACCGGGTCAGGCCGGGAACGGAGCAGCCCTAAGATCACGACGCCATGTGTGTGGTGACCGGACCCACTGCCCGACTCCCCGCGTGCGCCAGAACCACGTGTGCAGGACCCGCGTGCGTTAGAATGCCAGCGCCATGTCCTCCTACCAGGTCCTCGCCCGCAAGTACCGCCCGAAGACGTTCGCCGACGTCGCCGGACAGGAGGTCCTGACCAAGGTCCTGCAGGGCGCGATCCGCGACGACCGCGTGGGGCACGCGTACCTCTTCGCCGGGCCGCGCGGGACGGGCAAGACGACCACGGCGCGCGTGCTCGCGAAGGCCCTGATCTGCGAGCGCGGACCCGCCGAGGAGCCCTGCGGCGAGTGCGACCACTGCCGCGACCTCGACGCCGGCAACCACGTCGACGTGCACGAGATCGACGCCGCCTCGAACACGAGCGTCGAGGACGTGCGCGCGCTGCGCGAGCAGGTGGCCTACGCGCCGATGCGCGCGCGCTACAAGATCTACATCGTCGACGAAGTGCACATGCTCTCGAAGAGCGCCTTCAACGCGTTCCTGAAGACGCTCGAGGAGCCGCCGCCGCACGTCGTGTTCCTGTTCGCGACGACCGAGCCGCACAAGGTGCTCGACACGGTGCTGTCGCGCTGCCAGGTGCTGCACCTCTCGCTGATCCCCGAGGACGTGATCGGCGCGCGCATCGCCGAGATCTTCGAGCGCGAGAACGTGCGGAGCGAGGAGGGCGTGACACTCGAGATCGGCCGCCTCGCCCGCGGCAGCCTGCGCGACGCGCTGAGCTTCTCCGACCAGCTCCTGGCGCTCGTCGGCAGCGAGCCGACCCTCGACGACGTCCGCCGCGTCGGCGGGGACGGGGAAGGTCGCGTCGAGGAGCTCCTGGACCTCGCCGCCGCGGGTGACCGCGCCGGCGTGCTCGCCGCGCTGCCGAGCGACGAGGGGGGCGAGGCGCGCCTGCTCGACGCCTGCCTCGAATCGCTGCGCTCGTCGCTGCTCGAGGCCGTGCGCCAGGGCAACGCGCCGGCGACTCCGCTCTCGACCGGCTCGGAGGAGCTGCGTCGACGCCGTCACGCGCGCGCGCGCCAGCTCGGTCCCGAGCGCCTGCGGGCGTGGCTCGAGGAACTCCTGCTCGCGCGCGAGCGACTCGCGCCACGCAACCTGCCCCAGCACGCGCGCCTGGTCCTCGAGCTCGCGCTGCTCGAACTCTGCCGCGCGGAGCTGGGCCTGCCGCTCGGCGAGCTGGAGCGGCGGCTCGAGGAGCTCGAAGCACGACTCGGAGGCGCGCCGGCCGCATCGACGGCCTCCGCCTCGAGTCGCGCCGCTCCGGCCGCGCCGGCCGCGCCCCGGTCCGATCCGCCGCGCGCCGCGCAGCCGCCGGCACCTCCGCGTCGGCCGACGCAGGCTCCGCCGGCCGCCGCGCCGGAGGCCCCGAAGGAGCCGGAGTCCTCGAAGAAGCCGGACTCCCCGAGGAAGCCGGACTCCCCGAGGAAGCCGGACTCCCCGGAGCCCCGGGCAGCCGAGGAGTCCGAGGAGGACCGCCTCGTGCGCTCGCAGCCCGAGACTTCGTCCGCGGAGGACCGCGACGAGCCGCCGGCAGCCTCCGAGCCCGTCGCGCGGAAGTCCGCGCGGCCGCCCCAGAAGACCGTGCGGCCCCGGCCGGCCGCGGCGGGTCGTCCGCAGGCGCGGGGCACCGGCGGGGTGTGGAAGGCCTTCCTGAAGGACCTCGCGGCCTCGCGTCCGGCGCTCGCCGCACTCCTCGAGCGCAAGGGCAAGCTGCTCGACCACGGCGAGGATCGGGCCCTGATCCAGGTCGCGCGCGCGACGGCCCGCGAGCGGCCCCTGATCGAGGACGCCGCCAACCTGAAGGCCTGCGAGGCCGCCATCGAGCGCGCCGGCGGCCGAGCGGTTAGGGTGGTCGTGGAGGACACGACGCGACAGCGCCCGGGATCGAACGACCCGTTCACCACGGAGGTCGTCGACCTCTTCGGCGGACACATCGAGGACAACGCATGACCGGCTCGTTCGGGGAGATGGGCAGCTTGCTGAAGCAGGCCCAGCAGATGCAGCGCGATCTCGACCGCGTGCGCGAGGAGCTGCGCAGCCGCACGGTCGAGGGCTCCTCGGGCGGCGGGGCGGTCCGGGTGCTCGTGACCGGCGACCGTCAGATCGCGAAGGTGGAGATCGCCGACGAGGTCGTGAAGTCGGGCGACCGGGCCCTGCTCGAGGACCTCGTGCTCGCCGCGCTGCGCGACGGCACCGCCAAGGCCTCCACGATGGCGGAAGAAGCCATGTCGCGCGTGACCGGCGGCGTGAACCTGCCCGGCCTGTTCTGAGCCGCCCGCGACGTACCGAAATGCACCCGCGCTTCCCTCACGAGCTCTGAGCTCCGAGCACCGCCCTTGGCGTATCCCGAGCCCCTCGAGACCCTGGTGCAGGCCCTGGAGCGATTCCCGGGCATCGGACGCCGCACGGCCGAGCGCCTGGCCTTCCACGTCCTGCGCGACCCGCGGGCGCGCGACCTGCCGGCGGTCGTGACGCGCGCGCTGGCCGAGACGCTCGTGTGCCGCGAGTGCTTCAACGTCGCCGAGCAGGACCCCTGCGCGATCTGCGCC
>CAYGPA010000389.1:5305-5573 GCA_964351535.1 uncultured Planctomycetaceae bacterium | reverse complement strand
CATCCAGACCGGCCCGCCCGTGACGAGCAGCGCGTGCACCAGGGACAGGCCGAGCCGGCGACCGGCGAGGGCCTTCATCGCGTGCAGCTCCCAGGCCGCCAGGGCCGAGAGCAGCCACCCGGCGTAGAAGACGACGTCGCCCGAGCGCGAGCGCCCGACCCACGCGAGCGCGAGCGCCAGCACCAGCGCCAGACCGCCGCCGACCGCCGTGCGGATCAGGATCTTGCGGGCGCGCGAGCCGGCCAAGGTGGGCGGTCCCCGATGCGGA
>CAYGPA010000389.1:1134-5295 GCA_964351535.1 uncultured Planctomycetaceae bacterium | reverse complement strand
GGCCGAGCGCCCGGCGGCCTCGCGGGCCGGGTCGGTGGGCGCGGCGTCGGCGATCAGGCCGCCGTACTTGCGCACGCGGCTGGCGTAGTCGCGCAGCGCCTCCATGAGCTGCGGCTTGCGGAACTCCGGCCAGCACGCCTCGGAGACGTAGAACTCCGAGTAGGAGATCTGCCACAGCAGGAAGTTGGAGATGCGCATCTCCCCCGCCGTGCGGATCAGGAGGTCGGGGTCCGGCGTGTCCGGGTCGTAGAGGTAGGCGCGCAGGGTCTCCTCGTCGATCGACCCGGGGTCCAGGCGCCCCGCCACGGCGTCGCGGGTCGCGCGCCGCAGGGCGTCGGCGAGCTCCGAGCGGCTGCCGTAGGACAGCGCCAGGCGCAGCACCATGCCGGGGTTCCCGCGCGTCAGCTCCTCGGTCTCGCGCAGCGCCGCCAGCGGCTCGGCCGGCAGGTCGTCGATGCGGCCGATCGCCTTCAGCCGGACATCGTTGTCCATCAGCGTCGGCCGCTCGCGGATCAGGAAGCGGCGCAGCAGGCGCATGAGGTAGCGCACCTCGCCGCGCGGCCGCTTCCAGTTCTCGACCGAGAACGAGTAGAGCGTCAGGCTCTTCACGCCCATCCGCGCGCACTCGGTGGTGATCTCGCGCACCGAGTCGACGCCCTCGCGGTGGCCGAGGATGCGGCGCAGCCCGCGCTCCTGCGCCCAGCGGCCGTTGCCGTCCATGATGATGGCGACGTGCTCGGGGAAGGGTCCCCCGAGGTCGGGTCGAACGACCTTTTCCAGGGCCATGGCGTGGACCGGCGGGCGCGCCGCGGGCGGGCGCCATTCTGCCATTCGGGGTCCGCGGGCGCTCAGAGACCGCGCCGAATGATCTGGTCGCGGGCCGGGCCGACGGAGATGGCGACGATGGGCGTGCCGACGCGCTCCTCGACCCAGGCCACGTACGCGCGGGCCGCCTCGGGCAGGTCCTCGAGGCGGCGGGCGCCCGACAGGTCGCCGGTCCAGCCGGGCAGGCGCTCCCAGACGACCTCGAGATCGTCCACGTCGGCGAGGTGCGCGGGCCACGTGTCCCAGCGCTCCTCGGCGCCCCCGGACTCCGCGCCGCCGCGGCGCCGGTAGCCGACGCCGACGGGGATCTCCTCGAAGCCGTTCAGCGCGTCGAGCTTGGTCATGATCCAGCCCTGGGCGCCGTTCAGCTCGAGCGCGTAGCGCAGCGCCGGGACGTCGAGCCAGCCGCAGCGCCGCGGGCGCCCGGTGGTCGCGCCGTACTCGCCGCCGGCGGCGCGCAGGCGCTCGCCGACCTCGCCGTGCTCCTCGCTGGGGAAGGGGCCCTCGCCCACGCGCGTGCAGTAGGCCTTGGCGATGCCCACCGCGCGCCCGAGGCGGTTCGAGGGGAAGCCCGCGCCCGCCGCGATGCCGGCGGTCCCGGTGTTCGAGGACGTGACGAACGGATACGTGCCCGCGTCGATGTCGAGCAGCGCGCCCTGGGCGCCCTCGAAGAGGATGCGGCTGCCCTCGGCGTCGAGCCGCCGCAGCTCCGCGCCGGTGTCGCCGACGAACGGGCGCAGGCGTTCGGCCACGCCGGCGTAGCGCTCGAGCTCTTCCTCGAGCACGAGCGGCTCCTCGCCGTGGACCTGGGTCAGCAGCGCGTTCTTCTCCGCCAGCGCGGCGCGCAGGCGCTCGAGGAAGCGCCGCGGCTCGAGCATGTCGCAGACGCGCAGCCCGGTGCGCGCGGCCTTGTCGGCGTAGCACGGTCCGATCCCGCGCCCGGTGGTCCCGATGCGCCCCACGCCGCGCCAGCGCTCGGCCGCGCCGTCGATGCGGCGGTGGTGCGTCAGGATCACGTGGGCCGTGGCGCAGAGGCGCAGGCTCGCGGGCGTGACCTCGACGCCGCGCTCGGCCAGGCCGTCGAGCTCCTCGAGCAGCTTCAGCGGATCGACCGCGACGCCGCCGCCGATCACGTTGATCTTGCCCGCGTGCAGGATCCCCGACGGGATCAGGTGCAGCACGAACTTCTCGTCGCCCACGACGACCGTGTGGCCGGCGTTGGCGCCGCCCTGGTAGCGGACGACCACGTCCACCTCGCTGGCGAGGTGGTCGATGATCTTGCCCTTCCCCTCGTCGCCCCACTGGGCGCCGAACAGGCACAGAGAGTTGCGTTCGGTGCGCACGCGGGGGCGGATTGTGTCCGCTGCGCGCGGCGGTCACAAGGACCATCGGGCTCCCGCCGCGCTCCGGAACGGGCGGCGCTCCGTGTGGACCGGGGGGCGACTCGGGGTCAGGTCCTTGCCGCGCCTCGACTTCGGGCGAAGACCCCATCGCCGGGGCCCGCGGGTCGCAGAGCGCCCGCGACGACTTCCCGATCGGGATCTCCCGGCGAGGTTCGCCGTTCCGCGCACCGGTCGGAGGCTCGGGGATTCCCCACGGATCCCGGTCCGTTCGCCGCGCGCACTCGCTACGAGCCGCGAGCGCCCTTGCGAGCGCGCCGGGGTCGGCCGTGGCCGCCGCCTCCGGGGGTGCGGACGTGCAGCTCGTCGCCCGCGGCCAGCGTGAAGCTCTCCCGGCCCGAGAGGTCGCGGGGTTCGCCCTTCGCCGGAACGTGGCGCGCGCCGCCCGGCGCTCCCGCGCCTCCGCCGGCCAGGCCCCAGGGCCCGCGGCGCTGCCGGTCGGCGATCCAGCTCGCCCGCGCGGGCTCGAGGAAGAGGAGCCGGCGCTCGATCCCGTCACCGCCCGGCCGCGCACCCTTGCCGCCCGAACCGCGACGCACCGTGCCGGAGAGCACGCGGACCGGGAGCTGGTTCTCGAAGGCCTCGACCGGCGTGTTCCGCGTGTTCGTCATGTGCGTGTGCAGCGCGTGTGCCCCCGGTCCGTCGGCCGAGGCGCCCGCGCCGCCGGCCAGCGTCTCGTAGTACGTCCACGAGCGGTCGCCGTCGCGCGCGGCGCCGAACGACAGGTTGCTCATCGTGCCGGCGCTGGCGGCGGGCACGCGCGCGGGGTCGAGCTGCGCGAGCGCTCCGAGCAGCACGTCGACGATGCGCTGGCTGGTCTCGACGTTGCCCGCGGCCACGGCGGCGGGGTAGCGCGCGTCGACGAGGCTCCCCGGCCGCGAGCGCACGTCCACGCAGCGCAGGATCCCGTCGTTGGTCGGCGTCCCCGCGGGCAGGAGCGTGCGCAGCACGTAGAACACGGCCGAGAGCAGCACCGCGCGCGGCGCGTTCACGGCGCCCGCGACCTGGTCGTCGGTCGCGCCGAAGTCCGCGACGAGGCCGGAGCGCCCGCGTCGAAGTCGCAGGCGGATGGCGGCGACGCCGTCCGCCGTCTCGAGCACGTCCTCGAACTGCACCTCGCGCGCGGGGAGCTCGCTCAGGGCGGCGCGCAGGAGGCTCTCGGTCCAGTCCATGAGCTGCGCGCCGCGCGCGACGAGCTCCTCGCGGCCCTGCTCGCGCGCGAGCTCGGCGAGCCTGCGCGCCGCGATGCGGTTGGCCGCCCCCTGCGCGAGCAGATCGGCCTCGCGCTCGCGCGGCACGCGCATGTTCGCGAGCAGGAGCGCGAGCACCTCGCGGTCCACCTCGCCCGCCCGGATCAGCTTGACCGGCGGGATGCGCAGCCCCTCGCCGTGCACGTCGGCCGCGGGCGCCATCGAGCCGGGCTCGGGGCCTCCGACGTCCGCGTGGTGCGCCCGATTCGCCACGTAGAAGTCGGGCTCCGGAGCCTCGGTCAGGAACACCGGGGACACCAGCGTGATGTCCGGCAGGTGCGTACCGCCCGCGTAGGGATCGTTCAGGATCGCCGTGTCGCCGCGCTGGAGGTCGAGGCGCTCGATCGCCGCGGCGACGCTGAGCGGCGCGGAGCCCAGGTGCACGGGGATGTGCGCGGCCTGGCTGATCATGCGCCCGTCGCCGTCGAACAGCGCGCAGGAGAAGTCGCGCCGCTCCTTGATGTTCGGCGAGAACGACGCGCGCAGCAGCGCGGCGCCCATCTCCTCCGCGACGGCCGCGAAGAGGTGGTGGAAGACCTCCAGGCGCACCGGATCGCGCCCGGCCGCGCCGGGCCGACCCGACCGCTTCACCGGTCGCCGTTTCTCGGACCGCTTCACCGGTCCCGTTTCATCGGACCGCTTCACCGGTCCCGTTTCATCGGACCGCTTCACCGGTCCCGTTTCAT
>CAYGPA010000389.1:0-1034 GCA_964351535.1 uncultured Planctomycetaceae bacterium | reverse complement strand
CGGACCGGCTCACCGGTCCTCGTCGGGGTAGTCCAGGACCTCCCACGGCGTGTAGTCGACGACCTCCCAGCGGACGAGCGGGACGATCTCGATGCCGTCGGTGCCCTCGTAGCGCCACACGACCGAGCGGACGGTGCGCGTGAGGGCGTTGGCGCGCGCAGCGTCCTCCTCCTCGGCGGTCATGTTGCCGAGGTAGCCGGAGAACTGCTCCTTGTTCGCCGAGGTCAGCTTGCGGGCCGTGATGTAGATCGAGAAGACCTGGCTCTTGGTCGTCAGCAGGCGCTCGACCTCGCCGCGCACCGTCGGAGGCAGGTCGCTCCAGCCGTAGACCTCGTCGAGCTCGCCGATCGAGTCGAAGAACTGGCGGCGCAGCTGCTCCTCGCCGAACTCGTCGTAGATCGGTTCGACCTCGTCGCCGTCCTCGTCCTCTTCCTCGAGGTTGCGGTACTCGACCACGCGGTCCCAGATGCGGTGCGCGAGGTCGCGGTCGTCCATGAGCGCCATCAGCACGACCGGCGGCGCGGTGTTCACGTTGACGGCGACCCCGGGAAGGCCGGAGGGAGTCTCCTGCTCCTCGCCGGCCGTCTCGCCATCGCCCTCTTCGTCGTCGCCCTCGTCGCCGTCGTCGCCCTCGTCGTCGTCGTCCTCGTCCCCCTCGTCGTCGCCTTCGTCCCCCTCGTCGCCTTCCTCGTCGTCCGCCGAGTCCCCGTCGCCGTCCCGGCTGGACGCGATCGACTCGGCGGTCGCGATCGAGCTCCACACCGTCAGGTACGAGCCGATGGAGTGCACGACGGTCCCGTCCTGATCGCGGAAGTCGCGGAAGTGGCCCTCGTGGAACGGCTCGAGCCCGAGGAACTCGCGCAGGGAGAGCGGCAAGCCCACGTCCTCGTCGTCGGGGTCGTCCGTCAGGAGGCGCGGGCGCGGGAGGTCGGACTGGTCGCGGTTCTGCAGGTAGCGCCGGATCTCGTCGGCCATGCGCCGCGCGTCCCCGGAGTCGATGTCCACCGACGTCTCCTCGCGGCACATGTCGAGGA
>CAYGPA010000388.1:1237-5609 GCA_964351535.1 uncultured Planctomycetaceae bacterium | reverse complement strand
CGTGGCCGGCGAGACGCACGAGTACACCGACATGTACCCGGGCATGGCCAAGACGGCCCGCGAGGAAGGCTTCGACGAGATCGCCGACTGGTTCGAGACGCTCGCGAAGGCCGAGAAGTCCCACGCCGGTCGCTTCCAGGAGCTTCTGAACCAGGTTACGTAGACCCGCACCGCGGATCGCGAATCGGGCGGCGGTGGCGTGCTTCCGGGCGCCCATCGCCGCTTCGCGTAAGAATTGGCTCCGCCCGCCGGTCTCCGGAGCGGCCCGTCTCACGTCCTCGACCGCTCCGCACCGCCCATGGCTCAGAACATCTCCTACAAGCCCACCGACGGGCTCACGTACGACCCGAGCGAGCCCAGGTACTGGGATCGCGACGCGCTGGACGGCGAGGTCGAACGCGCCTTCGAGATCTGCCACGGCTGTCGCATGTGCTTCAAGTTCTGCGACACGTTCCCGACGCTGTTCTCGCTGATCGACGACCAGAAGGACGGCCGCGTCGGCGACATCACGGCGGACGAGACGCGCGGCATCATGGACACGTGCTTCCAGTGCAAGCTGTGCGAGGTGCAGTGCCCGTACACGCCGCGCGACGGGCACGAGTTCCAGCTCGACTTCCCGAAGCTCGTGCACCGCCACCAGGCCGTCGAGACGCGCCGACGCGGCGTGCGGCTGCGCGACCGCCTGCTCGGCGATCCGAACGCGGCGGGGCGCATGGCGCGGCTCAGCTTCGGCATGGCCAACTGGATGAACGGCTTCGCGCCGTTCCGCTGGGTGCTGGAGAAGCTGCTCGGCATCCACCGCGAGAAGCTCCTGCCGCCCTTCGCGCGCCAGTCCTTCGACGCCTGGGCGCGCGCGCGCGGGCGCATGAGCCGCGAGGTCGGCGGCGAGGCGATCCTCTTCCCGACGTGCTACGTGCAGAACAACGAGCCGCAGATCGGCGTCGACGCGCTCGAGGTGCTCGACGCGAACGGCGTCGACGCGCGCTGCGTCGAGGGCCAGGCGTGCTGCGGCATGCCGGCCTGGGAGCACGGCGACCTCGAGACGCTGCGCGCGAACGCCAGCAAGAACCTCGACGTCCTGATGCCGCACGTCGAGGCCGGCGCGAAGGTGCTCGCGATCAACCCGACCTGCTCGATGATGCTGCGCCGCGAGTACCCCGAGCTGCTCGAGGGCGAGGACCGCGAGCGCGCGAAGCGCCTGGCCGAGGCCGTGCGCGACCCGTCGGAGTACGTCTGGTCCCTGCGGGACGAGCCGCGCTTCAACACGAACTTCAAGAGCACGCCGGGCGAGGTCCCCGTGGCCTACCACGCGCCGTGCCACCTGCGCGCGCAGGCCGTGGGCTTCCGCGGCCGCGACCTCCTGCGCAAGATCCCCGGCGTGAAGCCGCGCTTCGTGGCCGAGTGCTCGGGCCACGACGGCACCTACGCGATGAAGGTCGAGGGCTTCGAGCCCTCCCAGCGCGCGGGCGCCAACGCGTTCCACGACATGAAGGCGGCGAACGCGGAGGTGTGGGCGACCGACTGCCCGCTCGCCGCGCTGCAGTTCGAGCAGCACGCCGACCGCAAGGCCGGGCACCCGCTCAGCATCCTGGCGCGCGCCTACCGCGCGCCGGACGAAGGCGGCTTCCCGCAGGCCGCCCCGGAAGCCGATCCGGACACCGATCCGGACCCGGGCACGCCCCCGTCATCGACCCCCCCCGCAGACCGAGGAGACTCCTGACATGCGCTCCGTGCGTCGCGAAGAGATCCTGGACTACGTCACCTACGAGGAGCAGCGCGCCGAGTTCCAGGCGCGCGTGCTGCCCGAGAAGCGGCTGCGCCGCGTGCACGTGGGCGGCGTGCTGACCTTCCTGTTCGAGAACGCCGACACGATCCGCTACCAGATCCAGGAGATGATGCGCGTCGAACGCATCGTCCGCGAGTCCGACATCCAGCGCGAGATCGACACCTACAACGAGCTGATCGGCGGACCGGGCGAGCTGGGCTGCACGCTCTTGATCGAGCTGCCCGACGCGGCCGAGCGTCAAGACAAGCTGACGCGCTGGCTCGGACTGCCCGAACACGTCTACATGGTCCTGGAGGACGGCGAGCGCACCTACGCCACGTTCGACCCGCGCCAGGTCGGCGAGGAGCGCCTCTCCTCGGTCCAGTACCTCAAGTTCGCCACCGCCGGCCGCACGCCGGTGGCCCTCGGCTGCGACCACCCCGACCTCGCGGTCGAGACGGAACTCACCGAGGACCAGCGCAAGGCCCTGCGCCGCGACCTCGACGACTGACGGAGGCTGACGATGCGGATCCGGTCGCGACGGTCGCTGGTTCTCGTCGGACTCTGCGGCCTCGTAGTGATCGGAGTGCTCCTGCGCATGCTGGCGCCCCCGGCGCCGGCCGATTTCGCCCGGAGGACCCCCGCGCACCAGCCGGCACAGGCCGCGGCGCGAACGGCCCGCGCCGAGGAGTATGGTGCCCCCGCGACGGCCGCGGAGCCCGAGCGGACCCCGCTCGCGCCGTTCGCGACGAGCGAGGAGCCGGGTCCGGCATTCACGGGCATCGTGACCGATCCGGACGGGGTCGGGATCGAAGGGGCGATCCTCGGCATCCACCCCGCGCGGATCGAGGAAGGCGTCGAGCCCGTTCCCCTCGCATTTGGAGTCAGCGACGCCGCAGGGCGCTTCGCGATCCCGTTCGCCGAGGCTTCGGAAGAGACGCCCCTGAGGATCGAGGCCGAGGCGGAGGGCTACCGCGGAGTATCCCTGGATCCCATCTCGCCCGACCGCGAGATCACTCTGAAGCTCCGCTGGAGCACCGAGCTGTTCGGGCGCGTCCTCGACGCCGACACCGGTCGACCCCTCGCCGGAGCGAGGGTGTCGACCTGGCCGCGAGTGGCGACGAGCGATGGGTCAGGTGAGTATCGCCTGCCCTCGCTCGCGGTCGGGCAGTGCGTCCAGCTCACGGCGTACCTGGAGGGCTACGCGCGCTTCGAGCAGGCCGTCGACCTCGACTCGCGAGAGCCGATCGAGCGCGCGATCCAGCTGCAGCGCGGCGTACCCCTGCGGCTGCACGTCTTCGACGCCGACACCGAACGAGCCCTCGTCGGCGCGAGCGTGCTGTGCGGTTCGGACCGGCTGGGCGAGACGGACACCGCCGGCGACTTCGTCGTGCCGGTGGTCGAGGGGTCCGAGCTCGATCTGCGGTTCGAGCTGGAGGGCTACGCCGACTTCTCCTGGAGCCTCGACGTGAAGAGCACGGATGCTCTCGGAGCGCCGCGCATTCCGATGCGCGCCTTTGGCTGGATCGATGGCGTCGTCCGCGACGAGCAGGGCGAGCCTCTGGCGGGATGCTGGTTCTACGCCTGGAAAGAATCGCACCCGTTCGGCCATCAGGTCACCGATTCGAAGCTGCGCCTGGACCACGACCTGCCCGGCTCCAGCTCCTACACGATCGACCACGATGACCTCGAGGCTCGGAGCGACGCGCAGGGGGAGTTCACGATCGCCGTCCTTCCCGGAGAGGACCCGTTCGAGGTCGTCGGCGGCAGCCCGGAATACGTGCGTGCTCGTCGGAAGCCCGTGTACGTCCTCGCGGCAGGGACCAGGACTCGCGTGGACTTCGTCCTTCGCGTGGGGGCGACCCTTCGCGGTCGAGTGCTCTACAACGGCGAATCCTGGCAGAAGGGCAAGGTCTACTTCGAGCACGAGAGCGGTGTCCTCGGGGGCTACGTGCGCCCCGACAAGAAAGGTCGCTACCTTATCGCGAACGTGCCGCCGGGCCGGGTCGGGCTGAAGCTGCGGGCCAACGCGGCCGGGAGCCCTCTTCCGGATCCCGCGGAGCTCGTGGTCGAGGCCGGGAAGGGGTACCGGCACGACTTCCTCTGGAGCGAAGAGCTCGCCACCATTCGCGGAGTCGTCGTCGAGGGGGACGGCCGCCGGGTTACCTCTATCCCGGTCTCCGCCACGCTATCCGGGCCGGATGGCGGGGGTCGGCAGTTCCAGGCGAAGACCGGGGCCGATGGGAGTTTCTCGATCCAGGTCGCGCCGCAGGCGACGTACGCTCTCCGCGCCTACCGAAGACCGGGTGAGGCCAGACGCGAGGACGTTCCGGCAGGGGCCGAGGGAGTCGAGCTTGTATTGCCGGAAGGGCGCTGGGTCCGCGTTCGCCTGGTCGACGCAGCGTCCGGCGAGACGATCATGCCGGGCGTCCGGTTCGGAAACCGTCTCCGGGGCGCGAGCTGGCGAGAGCACGGCACAGACGCCTTCCGCACGGTACACCGTCCCGAGGTCGTCGATGGCGTTGTGGAATTGTCCGTAGCCGTCGAGGAGCAGACCGCCGTGGATCTGAGCTTCCACTTCTCCCGCGAAGGCTACCGGCCCGAGCG
>CAYGPA010000388.1:0-1117 GCA_964351535.1 uncultured Planctomycetaceae bacterium | reverse complement strand
TTCGTCGCCGAGGTCGAGCTCCGGCGGGGGTTCGCCTGCAAGTTGAAGCTCGTGGGCGACGAGCCGCCCGCGCTCGACAGCCTCCAGGATCACTTGCTCTTCCTCGTGTGCGAGGACCAGCTGAGCTTGCTTCGCGGGCCCTATCCCAAGCAGGGCGGCCCCTCGAACGCCCGGATCAACGGCATCTGCATGTGGGTGGGCGAGCCCGGTCTGCTCGACCAGTTGGTCTACTTCGACGAGCTGGGCTGGGCCGGCGTCGAGGGCTTGAAGCCCGGTCGCTACACGCTGAAGGCCTTTCCCGAGGACCTCGTGTTCGAGCCGAACGAGTTCGTGCTCACGGAGGACGCGAACACCGTAGAGCTGCGTCTGCGATCGTACTGACCTTCCGTACGCCCGGCCTGGAAAGAGAACGGGCCCGCCGCGCGTGACGCGGCAGGCCCGTGCAAGGTCCGCGGTTCGCTAGATCAGGGGCAGATCGAGAACTCGAGGCCGTCGGTCAGGCTGTCGTTGAAGCCGTCGCCGAGGGCGGCGTCGCGGCCGCGGTACTGGGCGTTGACCTGGGCGCCCGCGGTCAGGAGCGGGTCGTTGCCGCTCTGGATGCGGTTGTTGAAGTTGATCGTCACGCTGCCGGTGCAGGGCGGCGAGCCGTTGGCGTTGGCGATCTTGACGGGCAGCAGGCGCACGAAGGGCGCTTTCACGCAGAGCTTTCCGCCGTGGAAGTCGAGGTTCGAGCGGCCGTTGTGGCTGTAGGAGAGCAGCGCGGCCTCGTTCGGGATCATGTCGTTCGCGCGCACCTGGAACGCGAGGCTCTGCGTCACGCTGGGCGCGCCCACGCTGCTGATGAACGGCATGCAGCCGAGCGAGTTCAGCTTGCCCGTGCAGTAGGACGTCACGTCGGGGTTGCCCATGTCGGGCGTGCACACGCCGAGCGGGTTGGCCATCGCGGCCTGCAGGCCCGGGTTGTTGACGCCCGTGCCGGAGTTCGAGCCGCCGGTCGAGCCGCAGCCGCCGTTGGTGTGGATGCCGATCGCGAGGCCCGTGCCCTCGTCGACGATCGGGGAACCGGAGTTGCCGCCGGTCGTGTCGGTCGCGTAGCGCAGGATCGTGCCGCCGCTAC
>CAYGPA010000387.1:0-5614 GCA_964351535.1 uncultured Planctomycetaceae bacterium | reverse complement strand
GAAGATCTCGTCGGCGAAGTGCAGCATCTCGCGCGAGACGCGCTGCTCGACGCACTCGAGGTCGAGGTCGCGCGCGAGCTGCTGGACGTAGGAGCGCGTGACTCCGCCCAGGATGCTGTCCGCCAGCGGCGGCGTCATCAGGCGGCCGTGCACGTGGACGAAGATGTTCATGCCGCTCGCCTCGCACACGAAGCCGTCGACGTCGAGCGCGATCGCCTCGGCGTAGCCGTGGCGCTTGGCCTCGAGCAGGATCAGTTGCGAGTTCAGGTAGTTCGCGGCGGACTTGACCATCGCGGGGTGCGTGTCGGGCGCCATGCGGCGCCAGCTCGACACCCCGACGTCGATGCCTTCCTCGATGGCCTCCGCGCCGAAGTAGCGGCCGACCGGGAACGCGGCGATGCAGACCTGCACGGGGTTGCCCGTCGGGTCGACCCCCAGCGTGCCGGCTCCGCGGAAGACCAGCGGGCGGATGTAGCAGGCCTCGTGACCGCCGCGCACGACCGTCTCGCAGATCGCCGCGCGGACGACGTCGGGCGTGAAGGGCACGTCCATGCCGATCACCTTGCAGGAGTCGAAGAGGCGCCGGACGTGGGCGTCGAGCCCGAGGACCGCCGGCCCGCCCTTCGCCGCGTAGGCGCGGATGCCCTCGAAGACGCTGCTGCCGTAGTGCAGCGCGTGCGTCGAGACGTGCACGGTGGCGGACTCCCACGGCACGAATGCGCCGTCGAACCAGATGTCGCCCGCCCGATCCAGGTTCATGCCCACGTTCGCCTCCGAGTTGCTCCAGCCCGCCGGAATGGCGGGGCGGGCTCAGGGTACCGGTCCCCCACGGGCTGAACAGCGGTTCCCGCCGGATCCTAGCGACTGTCTCGCCCGACTTCGCGCGGCCGGAAGTTCCTCAGGATCGCGTAACGCTCGCTGTCGGTCTGCTCGTCGCGCGTGAACCCCAGCCGGCGGAGCGCAACGTGGCTGAAGGTCGTACCCACGAGCTCCTTGGGCAGGATCAGGGTCTCGACGTCGTGCGCGCGGCAGAGGCGGATCAGCGTCTCCTCGTTGTCCGGCACGAACGAGTAGCGCACGGGGTAGCGCCGCAGCACGTAGGGCAGGGTCAGGCGCGTCGGGCCGACCAGCACGCGGGTGTCGTCGTGGCCGATGCGGGCGACGGCGTCGATCTCGTCCTCGCGCGGGTCGTGGACGAACTCGCCGGAGGCCGCGCGGAAGCCGGGGAAGCCCAGGGCCAGCGCCAGGACGGCGAAGGCCGGCAACGCGCGCGTCAGGCGCCACGGGCCCTCGCGAGCGGGAAGGAGGACGCCGACGACCGCCACGGCGAGGAACGGGTAGGCGACCAGCGTGGAGCGCAGCAGCCGGAACCCGGACACGTTGTAGAGCGCGAACACGAGCGCGAACGACAGGAGGGCGAACAGCGCGGTTCCAACGGCAAAGGGGTCGCGGCGGCGCAGACCCAGGACCAGGGCGAGAAGGGCGAGCGCGAAGATCGCGATCGTCGAGCCCGGCAGGATGCTGTCGAAGGCGGTCGTCGAGACGCGCTGCCACCATAGGTCGGCGTTTTGGCCGAGGTTGCGCGCGATACCCGTCGCGAGCTCGCCGAACGACGGCGGGGGCGCCTCGGCCGCCAGCGCGTCGCCGTAGTTGAAGCGCCCGAGCGTCACCCACGAGAGCGGCGTCGAGCCCTTGCCCGCGGAGAGCTGCCAGGCGTTGACGAGCCCGAGGACGACGACCGATCCGACTCCCGCCAGCAGCAGTCGCGGGATCCCGCCGCGACCGGCGCGCAGTGCCAGGAACGCCCCGGGCAGGACGAGCAGCGCGGTCGTCTCGCGGAACAGGAACGGGATCGCCAGCGCGAACGGCAACACGAACGGGCGCGCGCGCTCGGGCGCCAGTGCGAACGCGGCGAAGCCGACGACGGCGGCGCCCGTCACCGTCATGTCGGCCATGGCGGAGAAGGCGTAGTAGCCGTGCATCGGGAACACGACGAAGAGCAGCGCGGCGACCAGCCCGACCTCGTGCCGGTAGAGCCGGCGGCCGATCGCGTACACCGAGACCGAGCCCAGGACGTAGGCCACGATGCACGGCAGCCGGGCCTGCAGCGCGCCGTAGCCGAAAGCCAGGAAGCTCGCCGCCATCGCCCAGTAGTGCCCGGGCATGTAGAGCCGCCAGCGCGGGTCCGAGACGTAGGCGGGGTACAGGATGTGGCTGCGCAGCTCGCCGGTCTCCGCCAGCCAACGCGACGTCGTGACGTAACCGACCTGGTCGTTCAGGAAGTTCGTCACCCAGATCCGCTCGAGCCCGTAGTAGGACCCGGTGGCCCACAGGAGGCCTGCCGCCGAGGCGGCCACGACGAGAACAGCGTGGAGGTCGCGGCGATCCATGGGGCGCCCAAGTAACCATCCGGTGCCGGGCAGCGCCAGATCGCTCCCGGCGCGGCGGAGCGGGGCTCAGCGGCCCGCGACTCGCTCGCCGACGAACGTGCGCTCCCCCTCGTGAGCCTGGAAGGACGCGGCCGGCGAGCTCTGCGCGTCGAACTCCAGCACGATCGGCCCACCCGGAACGTCGGCCGCGAAGGTCCGCGCGTCGCGGTGCGCCAGGCGGAACGACGGGCCGCCCGCGATCTCGAGGTACAGCACGCCGTCGCGCGCCACGACCTGCACCTCCGCATCCCTCGCGGGCACCCGGTAAGAGCCCGCCACGACCGCGACGAGGGCGGGGTCGAGCTTCACGGGCACGGCGGCCTCTCCGTCGGGGCGCGGTCCGTACTCCGGTCGCCACATCAGGATCCTGCGGCCCGGATCCAGTCGCAGGGCCATGACGCGCGACGCCGTCGAGAGCTCGAAGACGTGGTGCCGGTCGGTGACCGAGACCGTCTCGACGACGCGCTCGCCACCCTTCAGCTCCAGCTCGACCTCGAGCTCGAAGACGAAGGGCGCTTCCGGCTGCGCCTGCTCGAGCGCGAGAACCACGCCGCGCCCGTCCAGGGTCGCGTGCCAGTCGACGTCCAGCACCGGCGCGCCCGTCCGGTCGAGCCACTGCTCGAAGAACGACTCCAGCTCGTGCTCGGGCGCGGCACGGACGAACCGACGGCGCATCTCGGCGACGCTGAGGTCCCGGTGCGCGAGGTCGTCGACGATCTCGCGCAGCACGCCGAAGAAGCACTCCTCGCCGACCCGTTCACGCAGCATGTGGTAGATCCACACGCCTTTCGAGTCGGCCAGGCTGTGGGTCGCGCCGCCGTGCTGCATCGCTGCGATCGGCTCGTCCTCCCCGAGACGGACCAGCGAGAAGTAGCCGGCGGCGCACTGCACCGGGCTGTAGCCGGAGCGCGAGAAGGCCAGGAACTCGTTCCTCGCGTCGCGACCCTCCAGGGCCTCGATCCCCACGACGGCGCCGAGCTGCGCCAGGCTCTCCGAGACCCACTTGGAGCCCGGCCCGGACGAGCCGACCAGGTTGCCCCACCAACCGTGGCACATCTCGTGCGACCAGAGCGGCAGGTTGCCGTGCTCCCAGCCGAAGGCGGACGATTTCGCGAGGATGAAGCCCTGCTGGCTGGCGGCGTACCAACCGTCCTGGCCCGGGATGTGCCCGGGAACCTCGACCACGCCGTACCCGGGGAACGGGAACGGCCCGAAGCGCGCTTCCTGCGCGAGAAGGACCTGGCCCAGGATGCGGGCCAGCGTCTCGGCCCCCAGGACCTGTTCGTCCTGGAGCAAGACCCGGATCTGCCGGTCGCCGACGGTCGAGACCGACTCGCGGTACGGGCCGGCGGCGAAGCTGCGCGCGATCCCGTCCGGGGTCTCCCAGACCTCCACCACGCCCTGCGCGGACTCGACGCGCTCGACGCGGCGTCCCTCCGTGATCCCGGTCCAGCCGGGGGGCAAGCGCAGCGTCGTCGTCCCCGGCGCGTGGAGCCAGCTCGAGTCGACCGGGGGCTTCAGCGGGCCGTCGGGCTGCAGGTACGGGTGCCAGGCCGCCGTCCAGGACGCGAAGGCCGCGTCCGGGTGGATCGCGAGCTGCGAGGCCGGCCCGCGGTAGCGACACTCGAACCGCACCGCGATCTCGTCGCCCTCGCGGGCCGGCGAGTCCAGTTCGACGTCGGCTCGGTTCAGGTGGCCGAACATCGGCTCCGACGCCAACTCCGCGGTGCCACCGTCGGCTTCGACGCGCGTGAACTCCAGGGCCGGACCCCCGTCATCGGTTTGCCGGGAGCCGATCAGGACGCGGATCGCACCCGACTCGGCGAGGCCCTCGAGGCGAGCGTGCAGGGTGCCGGAGAGGACCATGCTCCCGGCCTTCGGATCGAGGTCGACGTCCAGGTCGATGCGCGTAGTCGACCAGCCATCCGCCGCGCCTGCGTGCAGCGCCAGCAGCGTTGCCGTCAGGACGAGCCACAACCGCCTGAAGCATCGTCCCGTCATCGCGAGAGCTCCTTCTTCGAACCGCCCCGAGGACCTCGGCCCTCGCGGGCGCGCCGCCATGCGAACCTCGACCCCAGCTCATCCAGGTCCCCTCGATCGATCGCGTAGTGCGCCTGCACGACGCGCGGGTGAGCCCTTGCCTCCGCCGAGAGCGTCGCCCACGAGCGCGGCGCGAACACGGCCACCTCGTCGTCCGCGAGCTGCTCGACGGCCTGCTCGGGCCGAGGGAGGGCTACCGGGGACAGCTCGTAGGGTTCGTCCCGCAGCACGGCCGAGAGGTCGGCTGCGATGTTCTCGGCCGTCGGCAGGTCCAGCTCGACGACGGCGACGCGCAGGCTCGCGCGCGAGCCGCGCAGCGCGTCGAGCCGCTGCGCGATCGAGGCAGCCGGGGCGATCGTCACGAACTCGACGTCGCGCATCCGGCGGGGCCACATGCGACGCAGGTCGTTGTAGTGGAAGTACGTGGCGACGATCGCTCCGTCGGGCGCCCGATCGTGCTCGTCCAGGGACCAGGGAAGCGCCTCGACGTCCCAGACGGACTCCAGCTCGCGAGCGTGCTCCCGCGCCTGTCCGAGACTGCACTCGACGACGTGGACGACCGGGCGAGGGGCCGTCGTGCGGACCTCGAGCGCGTCGAGCTTGCGCGACAGCTCGGCGGGGCTCAGCCCGTGGCGCTCGCGCGCCTCGGTGACGACGCGGCTCAGGAAGACCTCGACCCCCTCGCCGGCGGCCCCGTCCGCGACGAGGGTCCCGCGCGGTCCGTGGCTCTCCACCAGGCCTTCGCGGGCCAGGGCCGTGTAGGCGTGGCGGACGGTGTGCAGGTTGACCGACCAGCGCCGGGCCGCCTCGCGCAGGGGCACCAGCGCGTCGCCGGGGCGCAGGTCCCCCGCCAGGATCCGGGCCCGGATCGCCTCGGCGATCTGGTGATAGAGCGGAACGGGGCTCTCCGGGTCGACCTGCGGGTCCATGGCAGGCTTGTTCTATAACATTAGATCAAAGGCGCCGCAAGGGCTCTGCGGTGCCTCCGGGGCGGACTCCGCGCGAGAACACGGGGGGAACGCGAGACGGGGCGACCGCTCGGCGGCCGCCCCGTCGCTGTGGGAGCTGCTGGGTCGGGGTCGACCCGGCGTGCGCTACTCGACCGTCCAGCGGTCGCCGGCGTAGAGCAGGTCGTGGAGCGTGCC
>CAYGPA010000386.1:0-5622 GCA_964351535.1 uncultured Planctomycetaceae bacterium | reverse complement strand
CCATCCGCCTGCTCGAGTCGCTGGCCGAACCGGGCGTCGGGCCGGTCCCGGACCTCGTACGCGACCCGGCGAAGTTCGCAGCGCTGTTCCGGCGCAAACACGCTGGCCACTTCCTCGATGGCAGGAACCTCGGCGATCACCCCGACGACTCCCTGGAAGACGGGGCTGTGATCCGGTTCCCGGCGGGCGCGTTCGCCGTGGACCGACTCATGGACCACACGGATCCCTTCCCCGCGGAGGTGACGCTGCAGGGCGCGGGCATGAACGCCACGCTGCTCGTGGTCTCGAAGCTCTCCGCGCGCTCGGCCCTGCGCAAGTTCGCGATTCGAGACTGCACCGCGTTCTCGGACAGGGGCCAGCTCATCGACCTGGGCGGCGACCCCGCGACCGTCGAGTTCGAACGCGTGCGCTTCGTCGGATTCGACAGCGGCGCCGGAGGCTCGTCGATGTTCGGCGGCAAGGAGAACGCGTTGAGGATGACGGACTGCCTCGTGGAGGGCGGGTACGGCCGCTTGCCGGGCTCCGGTGTTCTCTGGAAGGTTCGCACCGACGGGTTCGTCGCTCGACTGGAGCGCTGCGAGTTCCGCCATGTCCGGATGGGGCTGGACCACATCCGGGCGGGAGCGACGATCGTGTTCAGCCAGTGCAGGCTCCAGGGCGTCCTCGACGACGTCGTGGCGCACGCGGAGGCGCTCGAGGGCGTGTTCCTCGAGGACTGCCTCGTCCTTCCGTTCGATGGTGAGCGGCGCGATGTCCCGCGCCGGGACCTGAACGACCTCTTCCCCGGCTGGCAGCAAGCGGTCGGCCGGCGGTGAAGGGCCGCGTGCGATCTCGCTCGCGCCTGTCGTCCGAACGCCTTTGCTAAGCTCACTTCGGCGCGCCGCAGCGCGTCCAGGAAACCCGCAACGAACCCCGCGCAACGCGATGATCCACTCCCTCCTCCTCCTGACCCTGATCCCGTGGGCCGCGTCGTCGGCGCAAGAAGCCGACGCCACCTCGCCGTTCCACCTCGCGCTGCGCGCCGCGGAGCGCGCGGTCGAGAGCGGCGGCGGGCAGGAGGCCATGAAGCAGGTCTTCCGCGCGCTCGAGCGCGACCCCAAGTCCGTGCCGGCCTGGGTGCTGCGCGCGGATGCGGCGGAGGTCATGGAGGACCGCGACGAGCTCGTCTACGCGCTGCACGTCGCGCGGCGCCTCGCGGCGGCGCAGGGGCTGGAGCGGCGCGAGCTCGAGCTGCGCGAGCGGCTGCTGGCCGCGGATCCGATCGCGGCGGACCTGCTCGACATGAACCGGCTGTTCATCGACGAGCTGCTGCCGATCGCGAACGACTACGAGGAGCAGGGCCGGCTGCACTCGGCCATCCGCGTCCACAAGGAGGTCCTGGCGCTGGACCCCGAGCAGGCCGAGAGCCTGGCGGCGATCGAGCGCATCGCCTCGAACCCCGACCCGAGCCTGGCGGGCGACGCCAAGCCGCGCGACCTGCTCGCGGACGTGTCCGACGAGTGGATCCGCGAGCACGACGAGGAGACGCGCGACTGGGGCAAGCGCGCCAAGCTCCAGCGCGAGAACTACGTCACGCACACGAACGCCGGCTACGAGGTGCTCGTGCGCTGCGCGGAGGCGATGGAGCAGATGAACGCCTTCTACCGGCAGTTCTTCGAGTTCGGGACGGAGGAGCACCCGGGGACGGTCTCGCCCATCGACCTCCGGATCTTCAAGGAGCGCGAGGAGTACCTGAAGCTCGGCAGCGGCCCGGCCGAGTGGAGCGGCGGCCAGTTCACCGGCGGCGCCGTCGAGACGTACGTCGGCGACGGCGGCTTCGAGAACATGACGAACACGCTGTTCCACGAGGCGGCGCACCAGTTCGTCTCGCTCGCGACGCAGGCGTCGGGCTGGCTGAACGAGGGCCTGGCGTCGTTCTTCGAGGGCTGCCGCATCCTGCCGAACGGCTCGGTGCTGATGAACGAGCCCGCGAACCACCGCCTGATCCCGCTGGTCCGGCGCATGGAGCGCGGCTGGATGGCGGACCACGAGGAGGGGATCGACATCTCCGACCCCAACCAGGTCCCGATCACGTCGCCGACCTTCCGGATCGTGATGGAGAACCGCTACACGTGGGGCCCGGCCTGGTACGCGCCGACGTGGGGCGTCGTGTTCTTCCTCTACAACTACCAGGACCCCGTCGACGGTCGCTACGTGTACCGGCGCGCGTTCCGCGAGTTCATCGACAAGTCCGGCGGCCGCACGGGCTCCGGCGCGGTGAAGAACTTCGAGGAGCTCGTGCTGGCCAACCCCGAGCCGCCGCTGAAGGGCGTCGAGCGCGAGGAGGGCGCCCCGTCGATCGCGCTGCCGGCGACGATCGACGAGCTGACGGAGGTCTGGAAGGACTGGCTCGTCAACCTCGAGAAGGAAGTCACCGGGCGGCTCGAGGTCACGCGGCCCTACGCCGACTGGGCGCGCTACGCGCAGGAGAGCGGCCTCACGTCGATGGCGCTCGAGCACTACGAGAAGGCGCTGACCGAGAACCCCGAAGACGTCACCATGCTGGTCGACTTCGCGGGCTTCATGGCCGAGGAGCGCGACGACACCGACCGTGCGACGAAGCTCGCGAACCGCGCGCTCGCGCTGCTGGAGTCCGCCGAGGAGCCGGACGAGGACGCGATCCGCGACCTCGGGAAGCGCATCGCCAGGTGGGATCCGTCGCGCCGCACGCTGGACGAGGTGCACGAGCGCATCTGGGCCGCCTCCCGCAACATCGTGCAGCGCTACCAGGGCGCGAACCTGCCGATGATGGTGATGGACGTCAGCTCGCGCCTGGGCTCGTCCCTGGGCGTGCCCGGCCTGTACGAGATGTACGAGGAGGCCGCGCGCGTGTCCGGCCGCACCCTGGACCTGTGGCGGCTGGCCTACGACGAGCACAGCCTGGCGGGCTGGACCGACGTCGGCGACGGCGCCTTCACCGCCAGCGGCATCTTCCTGGACGCCCGCGGCGCGGACATCGCCGAGCACGACTTCGTCTACACGTCGATCGCGCTCGACGAGGTGCTGTCGGGCGACTTCTCGTTCTCCGCGCAGATGCAGGCCGAGTCCGGCACGTCCGCCTTCGCCGGCCTGACCTTCGGCCGCAAGGGCGCCAGCAACCTGCACGCGGTGGTGCTCTTCCCCGCGAAGGAGCGCACCGACGGCGCCGCCTCGACCGGGTTCATCGACCTGGTCACGTTCTTCGGGACGGGGGCCGACTACAAGACGTGGCGCCACACGCCGGTCGACACGCAGCCCGACCCCGAGCAGTCGCAGGCGGGCATCTGGCACGAGCTGCGCATCGACGTGTCCGGCCGCATCGTCGACGTCTGGTTCGACGACGAGTTCGTCACGACGCAGGAGTTCCCCAACCGCGAGCTGCTGCGCGGCAGCCTGGGGCTGCTGACCGGGCCCGGGAAGGCCCGGTACCGCAACGTGCGCTTCCTGTCGCGCTACCCCAACGATCCGGCCGGGCGCGTGCTGCGCGACCTGCGGCTCGAGCAGATCCGCGCCGAGTCCGGCGGCGGCCTGGGCGGCAGCTACCTCGGCGCGGTGCCGCCGTTCCCGCAGGTCCAGGCCTGGGCCCAGGGCGAGCGCTCGAGCTGGGACGAGGTCGGCCCCGTCCCGCAGCTCTTCGTGATGTGGAGCACCCAGCAGAACGACATGGTGCCGATCCACGAGTGGCTGGCCGAGCTGGCGGACGAGCACGAGGACGTCGGCCTGCGCATCGTCAGCCTCTGTTCGCCCAACGACGTCGACTCGATCGACGACTACCTGGCGGCCTTCGAGTTCCCCGACGTCGTCGGCGTCGACCAGCGCGAGGGCATCGGCATCGGGGACACCTTCGAGCAGTACCAGATCGCGCGCTTCAACCTGCCGCGCGTGCTGCTGCTCGACGTGGACCAGAAGGTCGTGTGGGAGGGCGACCCGGGCTTCAAGATCGGCGAGGAGTGGTACCCGGGGCTCGGGACGTACCTGGACGCGCCGCTCGAGGAGCTGATCGCGAACCGCAAGCTGCGCCAGCTGCAGCCGTGGCGCGCGCGCTGGAACGACGAGGCGCTGCCCGCCCTGAAGCGCGGCGACGTGGCCACCGCGCTGCCGGTGCTGTTCGAGGCGCGCGAGTTCAAGAAGGGCGCCGTGGCCGAGGTCGACGACGCCTGGCGCAAGCTCGAGGCGCTCGAGACGACCCTGGACGCCCTCGAGACGACCGGCCACACCCTCGTGCGCGAGGGCACCGAGCCCGCCATGGACGTGCTGCTGGGCTGGGCGCCGCTGCTCGACCGCGAGCCGGACAAGAAGGAGCTGAAGAAGCTCGCCTTCGTCCAGCGCAGCGACGCGGCCAAGGACTGGAAGGACGCCCTCGACGAGCTGGCCCGGTGGAAGAAGCGCGCCAAGCCGGGCACCGAGCTCGAGAAGGCCGCCGACCTGCTGGCCAAGCTCGACCGCCTCGAGGGCACCTTCGCGACCGGGCTGCGCGCCGCGGTCCAGGCCGCCGTGGACGCCGGCGACGTCGAGGCCCTCCAGGCCCTGGCCGAGACGGCCCCGGACATGCCGGGCAGCTGGCTGATCACCGAGTTCTTCGGGTGGTAGACGGCGGCCCCGGCGCGCGCCGGCGCGTCGCCGTCTCCTGGAGCAGCGGCAAGGACAGCGCCTGGACGCTGCGGCGCCTGCTGGACGACGGGGCGTGGGACGTCGTCGCCCTGCTGACCACCGTCGTCGAGCCCGCCGGCGAGGTCACCATGCACGGCGTCCCGCGCGAGCTGCTGCGCGCCCAGGCGCGGCGCGTCGGCGTCCCGTTGCTCGAGGTGGCGCTGGCCGACCCCTGCCCGCCGGAACGCTACGCGGCGCTCATGCGCGCGGCCCTCGACGACCTCCGCGCCGCCGGGGCCGAGCACGTGGCCTTCGGCGACCTGTTCCTCGAGGACCTGCGCGCGCGGCGCGAGGCCAACATGGCGGACACGGGCCTCGGCACGACCTTCCCGCTGTGGCGGGCGGACACGCGCGCGCTGGCGGTCGAGATGGTCGAGGCCGGCCTCCGCGCCACGCTGGTCAGCGTCGACACCGCGGCGCTGGACCCGTCGTTCCTCGGGCGCCCGTTCTCGCTCGAGCTCCTGGACGCGCTGCCGCCGGGCGTCGACCCCTGCGGCGAGAACGGCGAGTTCCACACGTTCGTCCACGACGCGCCGTTCTTCGACGCGCCGATCCCCTTCGAGCTGGGCGAGGTCCGCACGGGCGAGGGCTTCGCGCGCGTGGCGATTCGCGCGCCGCGTCCCGGGGCGCGACCCGGGGCCTGACCCGCGGCCCGCGTCAGTGCCCCGACAGCAGCGGCGTGACGCGTCCGCGCAGGGCGGGGGGCAGGCGCTCGTCCAGGGCGCGGACGATCTCGGCGGCGCGGTAGCGGGCGGAGAAGTGCGTCAGCAGGATCGCCTCGTTCTCGAACAGCTCCGCGCGCTCGGCGATCTCGTCCAGGTGCACGTGGCCCTTCGAGCGGCACTGCTCGACGGACACGCGGTCGTCCACGAAGGTGCACTCGAGGATCAGCAGGCGCGCGGTGCGGACGGTCGCCTCGCGCTCGAGGACCTCGATGCGCGTGTCGCCGCAGAA
>CAYGPA010000385.1:0-5639 GCA_964351535.1 uncultured Planctomycetaceae bacterium | reverse complement strand
GTGACCGGCGACGGTCGCCTCGAGGTGTTCGGGGACCGCAGCGGCATCTCCAGCGCTCCGCTGCGCGTCACGAACACCAACACCGCCTCGGGCAACGCCGCCATCCTGGAGTCGAACGGCACCGCCACGACCGCGATCTTCAAGAACATGGGTTCCGGCGCGATCCTCAAGGGCGAGACGAGCTCCGGAACGCTCTTCACCGTCAGCAACACGGGGCGTGTCATCACCACGGCGCTGCAGATCACCGGCGGCGGCGACCTGGTCGAGGGCTTCGAGAGCACCGAGGAGCTCGAGCCGGGCACCGTCGTCGCGATCGATCCGGAGAACCCGGGTGAGCTCGTCGCGTCGAAGGGCGCCTACGACTCGAAGGTCGCCGGCGTCATCTCGGGCGCGAACGGCGTGAACCACGGCATCCGCATGGGTCAGGACGACGTCCTCGACGGCGAGCACCTCGTCGCCATGGCCGGCCGCGTCTACGTGCGCTGCACGGACGAGAACGGCGCCATCCGGCCCGGCGACCTGCTGACCTCCGCGTCGCGGGAAGGCTGCGCCATGCGCGCGACCGACTCCGGGCGCGCCTTCGGCGCCGTGATCGGCAAGGCCATGACCGCCCTGGACGAAGAGTCGGGCCTCGTGCTCGTGCTCGTAAGCCTGCAGTAGAGGAGTCGCGATGGACCACTTCATTCACTCTCTGTCGCTCGGCGCTCTCGCTCTCGGCCTCTTCGCGGGGGGGGCGCGCGCTCAGGTCGGCTGCATCGGCCAGCGGGCCGACGACCTGCCCAGCGGCTATTTCGTGATCGAGGGCGACATCCAGGTCCGCGAGGACCACTGTCTCCTCGAGGGCGTCTTCGAGACGAACCTCTGGCCGAACGGCGAGGTGCCCTTCCTGTTCTCCGGCAACACCACGGCCTCGAACCAGAGCCAGGCGCTGATCGCCATGGAGTACTGGGAGGACGTCGCGAACGTGCACTTCGTTCCGTGGTCGGGCGAGTTCAACTTCGTGCTGATCCAGGACTCGACGGCCAACAACTCGGCGCTCGGCATGCAGGGCGGCATCCAGGTCGTGAACATCACGAGCTGGAGCAACACCTACATCATCGCTCACGAGTTCGGGCACCTGCTGGGCCTCCACCACGAGCACAAGCACCCCAACCAGAGCGCGTTCGTGCAGGTCAATCTCCAGAACGTGTGCCAGAACTGCTGCGTGGACAGCCAGGGAAACCCGGCGTCGTGCAACTCCCAGTTCACGATCCAGCCGACGGCGAGCACCTACGGGCCGTACGACTTCGACTCGGTCATGCACTACGGCCAGTTCGCCTTCAGCACCAATCCCGGTGTCCTGCAGACCATCACGGTGCTGCCGCCGAACACGGCCTGGCAGAACCTGATCGGCCAGCGGACCCACCTGAGCGAGTGGGACGGACGCATCATGTCGTTCCTCTACCCCTTCTCGAACCACAAGTTCGTGGACCGTACGGACGGGGGGACCTTCAACCTCGGCACCTTCTTCGAGCCGTTCTCCACGCTGGCCCTCGGGATCTTCTCCACGCCCACGGGCGGGACGGTCTGGATCCTGAACCCGTCGGACTACTCCGACACGGGAGTGTTCGACCGGGCGATGACCCTGCGGGCGCCGATCGGCGGGGTCGTGATCGGCTCGTAGAGCAGCGCCCGCCTCGCGTCCGCAAGACGGTGGCTCTCGCGGGCCGTGTCGCATCCCCGGATGCGGCGCGGCCCGTTTCCGCGTCCGGCGTTAGTCTGGACGGCGTGAGAGGCCCCTTCGAGGACCCCGTCGCCCACTCCGCGTTCCTGCAGCGACTGGCCGTCGACCTGGTCGGTCGCGGGAGCGATGCGGACGACCTGGCCCAGGACGCCTGGGTCGAGCTCCTGCGCTCCGACCGCGCGGTGCGCGATCCGCGGCCCTTCTCGCGCGGCGTGCTGCGCAACCTGTTCTGGCGCTCGCTGCGGCGACCCCGGCCGAGCCAGGTACACGACGTCGAGGCCGACGGCGACCCGAGCCTCGAGCACGAGCGCGAGGAGCTGCGCGCCGACGTGCGCGCCGCCGTCGACGAGCTGCCGGACCGGGAGGCGGAGGTCGTGCGCCTGCGGTACTTCGAGGGCCTGTCGGCGCGCGCCGTCGCCGCGCGTTCCGGCCGGCCGCTCAAGACCGTTCAGGGCCAGCTCGCTCGCGCCCAGGAGCGGATCCGGGACCGGCTGCAGTCCCGCTGGGGCGAGGACGAGCAGCAGTGGACTCCGGCCCTGCTGCTCGCCGCGGGCGCAACGCGCGAGCAGGCCCGACGAGTCGCCGGCGGAGCGGTGCGCGGGTTCGGCGGCACGGCCCGCTGGGCGGCGGCTGCCGCGCTGCTCGTCACCGCGGCCGCGCTCGTGCTCCGTCCGTCGCACGGCGACGAGGAGCCGACCGTGCACGCCGCCGCGCCCGCGAAGGACGCGCCGTCCACGCCCACCGCCGAGCCGCGGACGCCCGCCCGCGTCGCGGTCACTCGGCCCTCGACCCCGACGGCGCCCGCCGCCGCGGATGCGTCGGGCGCGACCTGGACCGTCGGGGTCGTCGACTCCGCGGGAACGGGTGTGGCCGCGCAGGTGTTCACCACGGATCCCTTCGGCCGGCTGCTCCCGCTCGGGCGGGTCGCCGCCGGCGAACGGCTCGAGCTCGATCCGCGGGAGCTCGCCGCGGAAGCCGACACGCTCGTCCTCCGAGCGCTGGCCGCGGACCACGCCGCTTCTCCCGAGTACTTCGTGCCGCTACCACCCGCGTCGGAGGCAGCGGACGCCGCGAGCCGCCGCGAACTGCGCCTGGTCGTGGAGCCGGGCGCGGCTACGGTTCGGGGTCGCGCCCTGCGCGCCGACGGTGCGCCGGCGGCCGGAGCCGACGTGTGGCTGCTGCAGTACCGGACCGAGGGCGCGCGCGCGGAGGGCGACGTCCGGGTGTTCGCCGGGCCCCTGTGGACCCGGGCGGACGACGACGGCCGCTTCGAGGTCGGCCACCTGGGTCCCGGCGACTGGTCGGTCCAGGTCGAGGCAGCCGGCCACGTCGTCGAGCTGGGCGACGCGTCGGTGCGTCCCGGCGACGTCGTCGAGGTGAACCTCCAGCTCGAGCGGGCCGCCAGGCTCGTCGGCGTCGTGCGCGACGGGGCGGGCGCTCCCGTCGAGGGCGCGCGGGTACGCGCGAACGGTCACCGGCCGACCCGCGGCGAGCGCACCTCGGCGCGCAGCGGAGCCGACGGACGCTTCGAGCTCGACGGTGTCGAACCCGGGCACCGACCGGTGGTCGCGCAGCTCGAGGACGACCCGGAGCTCGTGGCGCACGCGTTCCTGGACTGCCCCGCCGGAACCGAAGTCGTCTGGGACCCGGTGCTCGGCCCGTCCTCCGGCCTCCGCGTCCGCGCCGTGGACGCCGCCGGCGAGCCGCTCGCGGGCTGGACCGTGCGCGTCATGAGTGACCCGGCCGTGGCCTACTCCTGGTACCGCATCTTCGAGCTCGACGAGTTCGGCACCGTGACGATCCACGACCACCCCGACGAGCCGCTCGACGCGCATCTCTTCGGGCCCGGAGACGGTCTGGCGCTGCCCTACCTGACGCGCAGGGGCTTCGACCCGGGCGCCGGCGAGCTGGTGCTGCGGATCGACGTCCCGCGCGAGCCGGGTCGCGTGCTGGGCCGCATCGTCGACCCGGCGGGCGCGGCCTGGAGCGGCTCCGTGGTCCTCTGCGACATCGACACGACGAGTCCGCACGTCGCGCCGACCGACGCCGCGGGCGCCTTCGTCCTCGAGCGCGTGCCCGCGCGCTCGTTCCAGATGCTCGCGATGGCCGGCTCGAACGGCTTCGCCGACCTCGGCCTCGTCGCGGGTCGCTCCGGGCGGGACGTCGACGTCGGGACGCGCACGCTTCCCGCCGCGGGCACGCTGCGGACGCTGGGCGGCTGGCCGGAGAGCGCGTCGTACTCCCTCGCGCAGGTCCCCGGGGCCGCCATCGGCTGGATCCCCGTGGTCCAGGCCAGCGGGAGACCGCCGGAGACCTGGGAGCTCCTGCCGGGGACTTACAGCATCTTCCGCAGCGGCGGGACGGCGCCGCCGGCAGGCTGGAGCTTCGAGATCCTGTCCGGCGAGGAAGCGGTCGTGGACCTCGACGCGGGCGACTGAGCGCGAGCGCTCGCCGCCGCCCGGCCGTCGGGTCCCGAGCTCGCGGCCCGCGGCGCCACCCACGCCCCGGGCCGCGGTCGCCTACTTCGCGTGGTGCTCGAGGACGTGCTTCAGGTCTTCTTCGCTGAAGTAGGTCCGGCTGAACTCGACCATCTGCTCGCGCAGGCGCTGGACGTTGGCGGCGTCGGTCGTCTGCTTGCACTTCATGGCCGCGACCGTGATGCCGTGCATCAGCGCGAGCTGGCGGTGGTACTTGGCCTGGGACTCGGTCGAGTCGTCGGTCGGCGCCTTGATGCGCTGGGCCAGCCAGTAGGAGGCCACGCGGTCCTGGATGGCCTGGGCGTGCTGCTCCTTGGTCACCGTCCAGCGCACGAGCTGGTTCATGTTGCCGTGCTCGTGACCCGAGCCGAGCTCCTGGATCTGGACCATGGCCTTCACGATCGTGGCCGCGTCCTCCATGTGCATGTCGACGCGCATCTGGTCGCCGTAGATCCCGCACGGAACCTGGCAGTGGAAAGCCGGGGCGGCGGCGGGGGCGGCGGGGGAGACCGGGGCGGAGGAGGGCTCGACCGCGAGGGCACAGGCGGTCAGGGCGACGAGGCCGAGGATGGATTTCATGGCAGTTCCTTCGAGGTGGGGTCGCTTGGGGGCGGCTTCCGGAGGAGCGTCCGACCGGGGCCGCCGGGATGCGGTATCGTTGCAGGCGGACAGGATAGTCCCTACCCGATCGGGCTGCACATCCGCGCTGGCGCGGGCGGATGCCGTACTGCGCAACGAGCTGCGGCGGAACGCGCGTCGAGCGTTCGGCGCGAACGCGCGGAACAGGGCTCTCGTTGCCGAATTCGAGCGTTTCTCAGGAGCTTTCCCTTCGCAGGATCGGCGCGTTTCACCGGTGCCGGACACGTTCTGTTCAGGGGCTAGAAAAAAGTTCGATTCCCGCGAGTTCGGTCCTGGATTGCGGCTAACTGCACGTGCTCGAAACAATGGTTCGCTCGAGCGCTCCAGTTCACTTCGCGAACCCAACGGAAACAAAGCCATGCTCCTCACCTTGCTCCCCATCCTCTTGGCCGGCGGCGGCAACCAGACTCCGATCTGCAATGTCGCCCCGACCCAGATCATCGAGTGCACCGGCCCGATCACGGCCGTCCAGCTAGATGGCTCCGGCTCCTTCGATCCGGACGGGGACCCCCTGCAGTACAAGTGGACGAAGATGTGCGTCCCCGCCGTCTTCGACGACGACGAGATCGCCACACCGATGCTCCTCGTCGACATGACCGGCCTGTGCCAGCAGGAGTGCGGTGCCATCCGGCTCCGCGTGCGCGATCCCCAAGGCGCCTTCAGCATTTGCGGCACGGCCGTGCTGGTCCGGGACACGCTCCCGCCGTCCCTGGCCGTCCCGCCGGACGCGCTCGAGCTCTGGACGACCGGCTGGCCGACCCAGACGGACCCGGCCACGAACCCCTCGATCGGCATGGCCC
>CAYGPA010000384.1:0-5656 GCA_964351535.1 uncultured Planctomycetaceae bacterium | reverse complement strand
CTACAGCTTGCCCGCGCGCAGGCGGGTTTCCTCGTCCTGGCCGTCGATGGCGCCCTCGGGCGGGACCAGGCTGCGCTCGACGCGATCCGCGAGCTGCAGGCGCTCCTCGGTGAAGAACTCCTTGCCGCTCCAGCGCACCTCGAGGCGCCACAGGCCCTCGGCGAGGTTCGCGAGGACCAGCGGACGATCGTGCGGCAGCACGCCCGCGTGGGTCGGGTGACCGTTGAGCTCGACCTCGAACGGCAAGCCCTGGAAGCGGTTCTTGAACTCGATCGCGAGTGTGGCCTCGCCCTCTTCCACGGGCGCGAGCTGGAGCTCGACCCGCTCCTCGCCCGTTCCGACGATGCGGCACGCCCAGGTCTCGCCGTCGGGGCCGAAGGCCTGCAGGTAGCGGTTCGGCGCGAAGCGCTCGTTCGCGCTGAGCACGAACTCGCCCTGCTCGTCGGTGCGCGTCTCCTCGTACCCGATCGGGATCTCGGGCAGGGCCACGGTCTCGAGGTAGAGCGGCAGCTTGCCGAAGTAGGCGAGCGCGGCGGCCATCCGGTCGGGCGCCTCCAGCGCGACGCGCGCGCCCGCGACCGGCTCGCCGTCCTCGCCGAGAACGACGCCCGAGAGCCGCGGGCCGGGCTTCATCGAGAGTTCGAGCAGGTGCTCCTGACCCGAGTTCAGCGTCACCGCCGAGATCGGCGGCGTGAACTCGGCGCCGCCGTGGAAGGCGTGCACGAGCACCTGCGTCGGCGGCAGCCCGTCGATCCGCAGGCGACCGCTCGGGCCGATCTTCAGCGGATTCAGCGTGTACCACGGGAAGTCGCGCTGCGCGCGCTCGTTGGCCGGCAGCAGCACGATGGTCGTGTCGCCGGGCGCGCCGACCACGCCCTCCAGGACGAGCTCGAGCGCGGCCGACTTCTTCATGAGGAACGCCAGGCGCCCGAGCGGCATCGTGAAGCCCGCAGCCACGCCGACGAGCTCGGTGTGCGTCGCGTAGCCGGGCTTGCGCAGCACGATCGGAACCTCGCGCCCGGGGATCGCGCTCGGGAACGAGAAGATGCCCTCCTCGTCGGTGACCGTGCGGACGCCGCCGAGCTCCACCTCGACGCCGGCCAGCGGCTGCTCGCCGACCGCGTACACCGTGCCCGCGACGCCGCCGCGCAGGCCGAACGAGACGTTGAGCTGCGTCTCCGCGTTGCGCCGCAGGCGAACCTCCCTGCGGATGGCGGGCATGCCGCGGCCGCGCAGCTCGACCACCTGCAGGCCGGGGTACAGGTCGGTCGCACCGAAGCGGCCGTTCGCGTCGGACGCGATCGTGCGGCCCGCGTTCGTGCCGTGCAGGAAGACGAGGTCGCACGCGACCCCGTTCGCGTCGCTGCCGGTCAAGCTGCCCTCGAGCCGCGCCTTGCGCCCGCTGTCGATCGGCTGCACGCCCGCGAGCGTCGGGTAGCGCGACGACTGCAGGAGCTGGAGCTCGACCTCGACCGGCCAGATGACGGTCGTCTCCTCGTCGCCGTAGTCCTCGATGTCGACCAGCTCGGCCGTGCGCAGCGAGGAGTCGTCGCTCACCTCGACGCGCCCCGGAGCGCGACCGTCGGGCCGCACGACCTCGACGCCGTCGGCGGCGTCGCCCGTGCCGGCCACGAGCCAGAACGCGAGACCGCCGACCAGGGCGACGAGCAGGAGCAGGGCGAAGGCGAGGGACTTGGATTGGGAGGCCATGGGCGGTCGATCGGTGGAGCTCGGGAGGTTCGGACGGCGCTCGAAGGGGCGGGCGGAATCGCGCAGGGGGCCGCGAGGCGCCCCCCCGCGCGCCCCCCGGACCCCGGGGGCCGGCCCTGGGGAGTCGGTCGGGCCGAGAGAGCGCGGGGTCAGAAGGTATCGCTGGGATGCCGGGGACCGCCATGCAACCCGCGGTCCATCCGCCGCGAACTCCCAGGAGCCGCTCGACGCGCGGCGCATCGACCCTCGCCCGCGCCCCCGCGCCCGGAGCACGCCCTTGGCCGCGCCCCCGCGGCCAGAGCACAATGAAGCGAGTGCCCCCCCTCGGTCCCGGCTCCATGCTCCTGGCGGCCCTCGCCGCCTGCGCCGCGGGGGCGAGCAGCTGCGACGCCGGGTCCCCCACCGCGGAACCCTCCGCGACCGCGGGCGCCGTGCCCCGGCCCTCGTCCGCGGCCCGCGGGCCCGCCCCGGAAACTCTGCCCGGGGCCGCCGAGACCGCCGCCCGGTCCGCGCCGGCCTCGCCCGCGCCGGCGCGGCCCGAAGGGACTCCAGGGGCCCCCGAGCGAACTCTGCCCCGCTTCCGCGCCCGCACCCAGTGGCACCTCGGAGCCAAGCCCGAGTACGTCGTCGCGGGCGACGTGGACGGCGACGGCGACGAGGACCTGCTGGCCGCGACTCAGGAGGGCCAGCTGCTGGTGTGGCGCGCCGGCCCAGAGGGCCTGAGCCGCGACTTCGAGACGATCGAGGTCGGCGGGTATCCGCTCGAGCCGCTGGTGCTGCCGCCGAACGACGGCGGGATGTTCGGCGACGCGATCGGTCCGCGAGTCCTGACGGCGTCGCGCGCGACGCCGGCGCTGGACGTCTGGGACCTGACCCAGCTGCCCGAGGCAGAGATTCACGCTCCGCTCCCATGGACTCCGCGCGCCCTGCACGCCCGCCCGACCCTTCTCGAAGGCAACTTCTTCGCCGTCGCGGGCGACGGCGGCACCTGGGTCGATGCGGAATCCTCCGTCCTGTTCGAGAACCGCGACGCGCTCCCTCGCTGCGCGCGGTTGCTCCAGGACTACTCGCTGGCCGTCGGCTATCAGGACACCCGCTCGGTGCACGTGGTGAACACACTCGGCGCGCTGCGTGCGATCCTGGAGCTCGACGGCATCCCGCGCGACCTCGAGGAGGCCGACCTCGACGGCGACGGCGACCTCGAACTGATCGTGGCGGGAGGCGACGACGCGCTGTGGGTGTTCGGCTGGGGCCGCGCGGGCGGAATCGACGCCTGGCTCGCCGAGGACGGCCGCGAGCCGCTCACGTGGCGCGTGGGACGCATCCCGATCGACGTGGACGCGGTCGACCTCGACGGCGACGGTCGTGTCGAGTTGATCGTCACGAACGCGCGCGGCCTCTCGGTCGACGTGCTGGGCGACTTCACGGCCGAGTCGGCGACGCGCAAGTGGAGCGGCTACGTCGGACAGACCTCTCTCTCCTCCTGCACGCTCGACGTGGACGGCGACGGCCTGCGCGACCTCGTCGTCGCCAACCGCGACGCCCAGGCCCTGAGCGTCTTGCGGGGCCTGCCCGAAGCGCGCTTCGAAACGGCGACGTCGATCCCGGTCGGCGGCTTCCCCAACGAGCTCGCGGTCGGCGACTTCGACGGCGACGGGCGCCCCGATGCCATCGTCCTGAATGCCAAGAGTGGAACTCTCACTCCTCTGAAGAACGCGGGGGGGGCCTACGACGTCCTCGACCCGGTCGCTCTCGAATCATCCATTCGAAGCCCGTCTCTGGCAGATGCCGACGGCGACGGACGAGATGAGCTCTACGTCGTCCTTCTCCAGTCGAGCAACCGCGGACTGAATCTCCATGCGCTCGACTACAGCAGCGACGGTGTCTTCGAGATGCGCGGTGGCTGGGTCCACCACTCGCTGGGCGGCGGAGACCTCCGCGTCCTCGTTCCGGAGTTTCGCAACGACGTGGCGCCAGATGCCATCGTGATTTCCTCCAACGATCCCGAGCAAGAGCCGAGAGGTGACGTCGGCCACTACCCCGCGGTTCAGGAGGGATCTCGCACGACTTTTCCAGGAGGAGTCGGCTTCTGGGAGACGGCATTCGGACCCTGTGATCTCGCGACCCTTCAACTCGACGGTGACGAGGATCCCGAGATCCTCGTGGTCGGCGGCGGACCCGCCGAGCCGCGGGGATTCACGCTGTTCGATCGCCCCGGCGACGAGATCTACGTCGAGCAGCTCGAGACGGTCGTGACCGCCCAGTACCCGCTGGATGCGGACTGCGGAGACGTCGACGGCGACGGCCGCGAGGACGTCGTGCTGGTCTGCAACGACCGCTGGGACGGGACCGACGGGTTCGTGCAGGTCTTCCTGCGGCGCGAGGGGACCGCGTTCGAAACTCTGCCCCCCGTTCCGACCGGCCTCAAGCCCCGGCACGTCGCGGTCGGCGACCTCGACGGCGACGGGCGCGCGGACGTGGTCGTTGCGGCACAGAACTCGCACGTCGTCAACGTCTGGCTCGCGCGCGAGCGCGACGGAGCCACCGTCCTCGAGCGGCAGGACGACGTCGGCGCGGGACTCGGCTGTCTCGACGTGAAACTGGCGGACGTCGACGGCGACGGCGCGCTCGACCTGCTGGTCGCGAACGCCTTCTCCGACGACGTCAGCGTGATCCTCGTCGAGCGGCGCTGAAGGACCCGGGCCCCCGAGCACGAGACCACTCCGCGGGTGTCCACGCCTCGGAGTGAGCGGGAGCGCCACCGAGGTGAGCGCCGAGCCGCCTCAGGGATCCTCGTGGGCCTCGACCCCGCGCTGGAAGATCGACGAGCCCACGGCGAGGAAGAGGATCAGGACGAGCAGGTACACGAGAAACAGCGCAAAGCCCTCGGTTCTCGCGACTTGCCGGCCGACGACCCCCGCGACCCCCGGATTCGTGACGGCCAGGATCGTCGCCAGGGCACCGAGGCCCGCCATCACCTTGGTCGGGAGTCCGGGCCCGTTGCGGATCTCACCCGGGAGATAGAGGAGGAGCGCGCCGACGCCGGCGGCAACCACCCCCGGCACGAACGGCTGGTAGCCCTGCAGTCCCCCGCTGTACAGGGACCAGTACCACTCCGAGTACGGCCGCAGGACGAACCAGATCGAAGCGAGCACCAGTACGGTGCCGACCGCGTCGGTGAGCCCCTTGGGTGCCAGCCGTCCGAGCAAAGGGAACAGGACGATCACCCACACCAGGTAGGCCGCGAACAGGGCGCCCACGAGCGAGAGCCAGGCCGCCCACCACGCGCGCAGGCTCGCATCGGACACGAACTCGAACGTTCCATCAGGAGCCAGGCTGGCCTTCGCCAGGTCCTCGTACTCGGCGTAGGCAGCGGCGGGCGAGATCGCGGCCTCACCGGTTTCGCCGGCCGAGACTTCGTGCAACTCGTCGCGGAGGGCCGCTTGCTTCTCGAAGAGCGCAATCCGATTCTCGAGACCCCGTACGTCGGTCGGCCACGGCACGCGCTCCTTGGTGACGTCCTGCCAGACGAGCCCCGTTACGCCAACGACGAAGGCAGCCGCGATCGCCATGGCGACGAGGCGCCTTCCGCGATCCCTGCGGAACCCGGCCCAGGCGCGGTCGGGGAAGCAGCTGGTCAACTTCGCGAACGCGAGAGGCAGGATGACCACGTGGAAGAGGCACTTCCCAGGGTCGTGCGCGCAGAAAGCCAAGCCTCGGCGAAGGCCTCCGAGCGCGTGGCAGATGAGTGCGACGTCGGCGAGCCCCATGGCGCACAGCACGATCGCACCGATCATGGCCACGCGCCTCAACCGCGGCGAATTCGAACTCGCCTGCATTTCCGCTTCGGGCCTGGAAGCTCCGAGCGACGCGCCTTCCCTCTCGTCGAGCATCTCCTCCTGCTCCTCGGTCGACCCGAGTCTACAGCCCGGGGGCGAGCTGCGCA
>CAYGPA010000383.1:3089-5659 GCA_964351535.1 uncultured Planctomycetaceae bacterium | reverse complement strand
TGGGAGCCGGGAGTTCGTGCCTTCGGGTCGCCATGCCATGCGTCTCAACGGGCTGTGGTCGGCACGGTTCGCGGTCTTTCCGACCGGACCGGCCGGACCGGATGGTCCCGCGGGCGCTTCCCCGCGCAACCCAGTCCGTCCCGTGGTTCCACGGGGCGCGATCGCGTCGTTCGGTGGCCTGCTTCGCCGGCGCTCAGGTGCGCCGCGCGACGACGAGCGTGATGTCGTCCTCGGCGCGCCCCTCGGAGAACGCGAGCGCGGCTTCGGCCAGGCCGCGCGTCAGCTCCTCGGCGGAGCGGAGACCGGCCGCGCGCTGCTCGACGAGCTCGACGATGCGCTCCTCACCGAAGAGCTTGTCGCGGTCGTCGGGGACGTGCGCCTCGGCCAGGCCGTCGGTGCACGCCAGCAGCAGGTCGCCCGGCTCGAGCGTGACGTTCACGTCGACCCCGTACTCGAAGTCGGCGAGCATGCCGAGGGCGGGCGAATGCGCTTCCAGCGCCTCGACCTTGCCGGTCGCCTTGCGCCATACCATCGGGCTCGGGTGCCCCGCGTTGACGATCTCGCAGGAGCCGTCGGACTTCAGCACGAACAGGAGCAGCGAGACGAACATGCCGCCGTCCATGCGCTCGCACAGGTCCTGGTTCAGGAGCGTGACGGCGTGGCCGGAGCCCTCGACGACGCGCAGGTAGGAGCGCAGGCTGGCCTGGGCCGAGGCGGTGATCAGCGCGGGGCCGATGCCGTGGCCGGTGACGTCTCCGATGACGACCGCGAGGTCCTTGTCGCGCGTGCGGACGAAGTCGAAGAAGTCGCCCGAGGTCTGCTCGGCGGGCCGGTACCAGCCGTGGACCTCGAAGCCCTCGACGTCGTCGGGGATCTGGGGCATCAGGCCGCCCTGGATGGCGCTCGCGAGCTCGAGCGACTGCTCGAGGCGCACCTTCTCGAGCCGGTCCGTGTTGAGCTGCGCGTTGCGCAGCGCGATCGCGATGTGCTGGGACAGCGCCGCGAAGAGGCTGAGGTCGCGGTGGCCGAAGCTGCGCGTGGCGGCGCGCGAGTCGACGTACAGCGTGCCGCGAATCGGCTCGCCGTGGCTCTCGACGGAGCCTTCCTGGGCGACCAGCGGCACGCACATGACGGCGCGCAGCTTGAGGTCGAAGACCGAGCGTCCCAGCTCGAGCGCGTCCGAGTCCGACTGCACCGTGGCGCGCACGGGCTGGCCCTCCTCGAGCACCTTGCGGACCACGCTGGTCGAGAAGACCAGGTCGTCCTCGATCGAGGCGCCGTCGACTCCGCGGGCGACGCGCACGACCAGGTCCTCCCCGGCCGTGGCGAGGATCAGCAGGCCGCGCTCGGCGCCCGTGATCTCGATCGAGCGGTCGACGATGTCCCGCATGATCTGCTCGAGGTCGCCGGACTGCGAGACCTGCGCGATGGCCTCCAGCAGAACGTCGACGGAGCGTCGGTCCAGGTCGCTGTCGCCCGTCAGGAACTGGGTCGTCGTCGTCAGCTCTTCGGAGGAGCCGGCGGGGTCCGGCGCGGGGCTCGAACCGGGCTTCTTCGCGGGCTTCTTGCTGCGCCAGAACATGCGCTCGGGAGTGTAGCCGGGGGCTCACCGGGGCCGCCTCAAAAATCCTTGCTTCGCCCCGGAGGCGCGGGACAATCGCACGACTCGTGAACCGTCTGCCATCCGCGTGGACGTCCTGCGAGACCCTGACTCGCCGTGGCCCACCGGGGCCGGCCCTCCAGCTCGTATCCACCGCCCGCCCCAGCGCCTGATCGGAGCCGCTCATGCACATCGAAGTCGAACCGAGGGACGACTACGCCATCCTCCACATGCGTGGCGAGTTCGATACGTACTACGTCCGCAACCTCCAGGAGGAGATCGACGCGCTCATGCAGGGCGGCATCGTCCACGCGGTGCTGAATCTCCGGCTGGTCAAGTTCATCAACTCGACCGCCCTGGGCGCGATCATCAAGGCGTCGAAGGTCCTCGCGGGGCAGGGCGGCAAGCTCGTCATCTCGCGGCCGTCCTCGTTCTGCCGGGACGTGATGGAGAAGGTCGGGCTGGACCGCGTGGTGCCGATCCACGACTCCGACGAGGAGGCCGCGGCCGCGCTGCGCGCGGACCGCACCGAGCCGGCGGGCTCGGCCTCCGGCGACGAGCCCGTGATCGACGACGAGGCCGCCGTCCTCTTCTCCCCGACCGACACCAAGCGCATCGAGCACTTCCTGACCGAGACGCAGCGCGGCGGCGGCTCCAGCAAGAACCCGGTGCACGGCCACCAGTTCGGCAAGAGCTGGCGCGGCGTCGGTCGCATGGCCAGCCTCGACGAGAACGGTCTGCGCTTCACGTGGGCGGGCGGCGACCTGCAGCCCTTCGCGATGGGACAGCTGCTCGCGATCGGCACCGAGCTCAAGGTCAAGTTCCGGCTGCCGCTGTTCAAGCCGGGCTTCTGCGAGGCGCTGGCCACCGTCAGCGAGATCGAGGAGCGCGCCGACAGCGTCAAGGTCGGCGCCGCGTTCTCGAAGATCGACGACGGTACGCAGGCGGCCGTGAAGCAGTACGCCGCCGA